>JBBRHK010000128.1:0-7919 GCA_038222815.1 Chitinophagales bacterium | reverse complement strand
ATGGCAGATATGAATCCTGAAGAAGCATTGAATACATTGCTTAAGAATATGAGAGGAACGAAGAATAATACTGAGTTTCTTACTTCTATGAATGGGTAGTAATTATTGAAACATATTTAAAATTCCGGCTGCTCTTGTAGTCGGAATTTTTTTATGCCATTAAAATAAGCTCAACAGCTTGATTTAAGCTAACCGCTATTAAATTTATTCTTACTCGAAAACTTCTTATTATAAATGAAATAAGTAGAATTCAAAATAGATGCTGACACAGCAAATACTAACAAGAAATGTAGTGCAGAGATATTTATATAGTATTAATAGAGGCTTTCTACTTTATAAAGAAATTCAAGATCCAATAAATTATTGCAGCCATTAATGCACTAATTGGAATAGTAATTACCCAGGCCCAAAGTAGATTAATTGTCACTCCCCAACGTACAGCACTAAGGCGCTTGGTAGCACCTACGCCTATGATAGAACCTGTGATTGTATGTGTAGTACTCACTGGTATTTTCAGCATTTCTGTTATAAACAATGTAAGAGCACCAGCACTCTCTGCTGCTACTCCTTCGAAAGGAGTAACCTTTGTAATTCTAGTACCCATTGTTTTTATAATCTTCCAGCCGCCACTCATTGTACCAAGTGCAATAGCAGTATAGCAGGAAAGGGGCACCCAGTTAGGCATTTGTTCAAAATTACTAATAACACCGCCACTCATTAACGCTACCGTAATGATACCCATTACTTTCTGAGCATCGTTACCACCATGGCCAATGCTAAATGCAGCAGAAGAAACCAACTGCATTTTCTTAAACCATTTCGATGATTGGGCATAATTGAGGCTACTGAGAAACAAAGTAAATATGCCCAAAGCAATGACAATAAATCCAATCAGTAACCATTTAAAATTATGAGAATAAAAAAGGACATTTAAAAACTGAGATTCGTATTGTTGAGTTACCACGCTTGGATCAGTAATCATTTTTTGTGTAAGCAGAAATACCATTCCACTTATTATAAGCAAAGAGACAATCTTAGGAATAATATTTTTTCGGAACGAATTTAAAAACCAGACTGATAGAATAAAAGCCATAATCATACCCACAACAGGTGCTATGACAATGAAGCCAACAATCTTTAACATTACTGGAGAATTTATCACAGAGAAACTTCCAGCACCTGCTACGGCAGCACCGGTAAAACCGCCAATCAATGTGTGCGAAGAGCTAGACGGAATGCCATACCACCAAGTAATCAAATTCCAAATGATAGCTGCAATAAGTCCAGCGAGAATTACGGTAAGTCCTATTTCTCCATTCACAGTTTTGGCAATTGTTTTACCTACACCGTGGTCTTTAAATATGAAAAACGCAACAAAATTAAAAAATGCTGCCCAAGTAACAGCTTGGAAAGGTGTAAGTACCTTAGTAGAAACGATTGTTGCAATTGCATTAGCAGCATCGTGAAATCCGTTAATATAATCGAAAATTAGGGCGAGCGCAATAATAACAATGAGCAAAGCTGGAATATCCATAAAGTTTTATTCTTGGTTTTGTAAAAGCAAATGCTGTAATAAAATGCTTATGAGTACTTCACAATAATTGATTCTATTACATTAGCAGCATCCTCACATTTATCCGTTACTATTTCCATTACCTGATATATTTCTCTTTTCTTTATTACTTCTTTTGCATCTGGCTCAGTAGCAAAAAGTCGCTCGATGCTCATATCAAAAATATCGTCGCCTTGGTTCTCTATACTGTTAATGGCTACAAGCGCATCTGTAATTTTCCGCATATTTTTCATATTGCGAAGCTCTGTCACCGCTATGTGTACTTGCTTTGTACCAAGGTAAATTAAATCGCCAAACTTTTGTATTCCTATATCATCTGGGTTTACCCTGTAAAAGTTTATTTTCTTAGCACTTGCATAAATGTAATCTGCAATATCATCTAAGGCTGTGGCCAAGTAATGAATATCTTCTCTATCAAATGGAGTAATGAAGTTTTTTCCTAACTCGGTAAAAATATTATGAGTATAATTATCATTTACATGTTCTAGGTCTTCTAAGGATTTAATAATTACTGCTCTTTTATCAAAATCAGTTTCATAAACTACTTCCTTCAATTTCTCTCCCATTTTGATGAGCGTCTCCGCTACATTCTCAAATAATTGATAAAAAACCCTGTCTTTGGGTAGAAAAATTTTAATGATAGAGTTGATGCTCATACTATATAGTTTAAAGTGCTGCAAAAGTAGCAAGAATTACTTCTTTCCGGGGATAAATGTAGATGGTAATAATTTGATAACAATGGGAATCTGAAGCTATTTCATATAGAAAAACTGCTTTTAGACCTTCTGAATTCAAGATTATTTCGTGTTAACATTTTAGTAACCTTGCCTTAACCATCAAGTAACATTGGAGTCTTCCCTTTGCAGCAAGAAAACAAAAGGAAGTATGAAAAAAATTGGACTAACCATTATTTGCCTAATATCAATTGGATTTGCATTTGCACAAAATATTATCACAGGTGTAGTTACAGATAGCAAAACTGGAATGCCCTTAGGTGGCGTATCAATTATTGAAAAATCTACTAATCTCGGGACTTCTACAAATTTAAAGGGAGAGTTTACGCTAAAAACGTCTACAACAGGCAATACTATATTAGTTTTTACCTATGCTGGTGCAGAACTTACCGTGGCAGATGTAATGATAGAGGCTGGTAAAATCACTTACCAAAATGTAAGCTTTGAGCAAAAGGCTAAGACAGAAGAAACTATTATAATTAGAAGTACAAGTACAGCAAGAAAGGAAACAGCAGCAGCACTTATTTCCTTTCAGAAAAATACTAATACTGTAGCGCAAGTTATTTCTGCAGAAAGTATAAGACGTTCGCCTGATAAAAATACTGGCGAAGTGCTTAAAAGAGTTCCCGGTGCAAGTGTGCAAGAAGGAAAGTATTTGGTCATTCGTGGTCTAGCAGATAGATACAACACCACAATGCTCAATGGTATTTTAATGAGTAGCACTGAGCCCGATCGTAAAACTTTTAGTTTCGATATTATTCCAAGTAGCCTTATTGATAATATGATTATCAATAAAGCTTTTGTTCCTGAGTTTCCTGGAGAGTGGGCTGGTGGCTTGGTTCAGGTAAATACGAAAGACGTTCCGAGTAAGAATTTCTTTAATGTACAATTGGGTACAGGGTTTAATACACAAACTTTAGGAAAAGATTTTTATACATACGAAGGTGGAAAAACAGATTGGTTGGGATTTGATGATGGTACAAGAGCACTGCCATCATCTCTCCCACTAAGAGGAGCTTTTGCTTCGCTTTCTGTAGAAGAAAAAACGGCTTTCGCTTCTAGCTTTAAAAATACCTGGGATAGCAAAAAAATAGACAATGCTGCTGGTCTCAATCAATCTTTACAACTTAGTGGAGGCTTCACAAAAAGTCTTGGAGGGCGTAATAAGCTTGCAGCGATACTTGCAGTAACCTATAACAGATCTAACAAAATATTAAATTTTGAAAACCAAATCAGTACGTTTCAAAATAATCTACCTGATGTGGGTTTCTTGTTTCAAAATAAAAAGTACAGTCAAGACGTATTAGCCGGTGCGATAGGAAATATTACTTTGCAATTAGGTAAGGATAACAAAATATCTTTTAAGAATATTCTGAATGTAAATGCTACAGATTATACAACCTTAAGAAATGGAGTTGATTTTGAAAGGTTCGCTACAGGTGCTTCCATCAGAGCAACCGAGCTTGCTTTTAAAGCCAATACATTTTTCAATACTCAAGTTACAGGTGAGCATAATATTACAAAACTCAAAACAAAGTTGCACTGGTTCGGCAGCTTTAATATCCTAGACCAATATATACCCGATCAAAGAAGGTTACAATATGTAAAAGAGCCAGGAAGTGCCGAATTCACCGCAGATTTAGGCAATAGCAACTCTTCTCAGAAAAGCGGAAGTAGGTATTATGGCTTTTTAAATGATTATGTGTACACCGCAGGTGGAGATTTATCTAAAACATTTAAAGTAGGAGGTAGAGATCAGACAATTAAGGGAGGCTATTTCTTTCAGGTAAAGGATAGGCTATTTGATAGCAGGCCATTCGCATATTATTTACCATCAGATAATGCTGCGCTTAGGGCACTTCCTGCTGCATCTATTTTTAATGCAGAAAATTTTGGTGCTGGAAAATTTGCACTTAATGAATTGCCGAGCAATAGGTATAGATATTTAGCTAATTCCATTCTTAATGCTGGCTTTATCCAACTAGACAATCAATTGTCTGATAAGCTAAGAGTAGTATATGGCTTGAGGGTGGAGGATTTTGATCAAATTGTAGGAAGTCTAAATAAGAACGATGATCGTTTTGTAAATACAAAAGTTACAGATTTTCTTCCTGGGTTAAATGCAACTTATAAAGTAGATAAAACTACCAATGTAAGGTTGTCTGCTTCTCAAACAGTTATCAGACCAGAGTTTAGAGAACTAAGTACTTTTCAGTTTTTTGATTTTGATTTAGGTAGCACGGTGGCTGGTAACACAGGATTATTAAGAACCAAAGTGAGCAATTTTGATTTGCGTTATGAATTGTACCCAAGGGCCGGCGAGTTATTTACCATTGGTGCTTTCTACAAATATTTCCAAAACCCTATTGAATCTTTTTTTAATCCCGGTACAGGTGGTGGTACTTATAATTTTATTAATGCAAAAGAGGCTAACAGCTTTGGTGCAGAAGTAGAGGTAAGAAAAAAATTGGATAATGTAGAAGCTCTAAAAAACTTTACTGTACAATCTAACATTAGCTACATCTACAACCGAGTAAACGGCGTAGCAGGAACTAGTACTGGCGGCACGCTAGATAGGCCAATGCAAGGTCAAAGCCCATACTTGATAAATGCATCTATACAGTATGATTTAGAAAAGCAAGGCATTGCTACTACACTATTATTTAATCAAATAGGCAGGAGAATTGCTTATGTGGGTGGGCAAGATGGAGAGGCTCCTAACATTTGGGAAAATCCAAGACCAATTTTAGATTTTCAAATTACAAAATCTATTATGAATAAGAAAGGAGAAGTGAAGTTGAATGTGGGCGACATCATTAATAAAACTGCCATCTTTTATTACGACCTAAATGATAATAAAAAATACGATGCGGCTAATGACAACTTTGCTATTAAAAGAAAATACGGTTCTAACATTAGTTTAAGTTTTGGATACAATTTTTAAAAAAAGCAATCGGTAAAAACAATCAATAAAAATAAAGACAAATGACATATCCAGTAGAACTCTTCTGACTAAGACGGAAGATCATCGAAGCGTATTCCATTTGACCATTAAAAACAAAAAAAAAGACAAATGAAAAAATTATTAATTTACGCCTTGGCCATTACAGCAATTGTAAACGTGGGCTGTAGAAAAATTCAAGTGGACGGAACAAGTAGCGGCGGCGGTGTAATTACACCTGGTGTAGAAAATACGATTCTAGAAGGTCGTATTACTGCAAGCCGTACATTAAAAGCAGAATTTACATATAAGCTTAGGGGGCTAGTTTATGTAACTAATGGAGCTATCCTTACCATAGAGCCAGGTACAAAAATTGTGGGAGAGAATGGTAGAAACGGAGGTTTGATCATAACTAGAAGTAGTAAAATAAATGCTGAAGGAACAGCTGCAAAGCCAATTGTATTTACCTCAGAAGCAGCTACACCTGCAAGAGGTGATTGGGCAGGACTTGTGATACTTGGAAATGCGCCTACTAATAGAAGTTTTAATGGAATAGAAGGAGTAGGAGAAGTAGAGGGCGGTATCAATAATAGTGATGGTTTAGGCCTTTACGGTACACCAAAAACTCAAGCTCAAAATCCTGCAGATAATAGTGGTAGCTTAAAATATGTAAGAATTGAATATGCAGGTTTTGCTTTTCTACCAGATCAAGAAATCAATGGCCTTACGTTTGGCGGAGTAGGTACAGGTACTGTTGTAGATAACGTGCAAGTTTCTTATGCTAATGACGATTCTTTCGAATGGTTTGGTGGTACAGTAAATTGCACACACCTTATATCTTACAAAACATTAGATGATGATTTTGATACGGATAATGGCTTTAGTGGTAAAATACAATTCGGTATTTCTCTAAGAGATTCTGCAGTTGCTGATGTGTCAAAAGTAGAAGCATTTGAGAGTGATAACGATGCTAATGGGAGTTCGTTAATACCGCAAACACAAGCAATTTTTAGCAATATGACAGTAATGGGCCCTAGAGCTCAACTCAATAATGTTGGGAATTCTAATTATTTAGCCGGCGCTCAAATAAGAAGAAACTCATCTATGTCTCTAGTAAATTCTATCATACTAGGATATCCCATTGGTTTATTTATTGATGCTACGAGAGGCATTCCTACTGATAATAATACAACATCTACTTTACTTGTACAAAACACAATTATTGGCGGATGCGCTACTCCGATTTCTTTTAGCAGAGGCTCTAATACCACTGTCCCGGCTAATGCTGCATTTGATATCAATACTTGGTTCAATACATCTGCTTATAACAATAGTACTTACACTACCAATGCAGAAGTGGGACTTGTAGCTCCTTTTAACTATAATGCACCTGACTTTAATCCTACAGCATCTTCTGTAGCTATTACAGGGGCCTCATTTACAAATGCGAGACTAGTTTCAGGATTCACGGCAGTAGCGTATCGTGGTGCATGTAGTGTGGGTGATACTTGGTGGAAGACTTGGACTAAATTTTAATATTCAACATAGTATGGGTTTGAGGTGATAAACTAAGTGTGGCTTTTGTCACACTTTTTTTATACTTATTATAAATTACTTTTGAATTAAAATAATAGATAATGAAAATAATTCTTTCTACATTATCCGCCCTTTTTTTACTAGCTAGTTGCAATCAAAATGCAACCTTAGTAAAAAGAGAAGTGGATAGGAGTTACATTGATTCGCTTATCAAAACTGCCGATACTAGTTTTTACAAACAGCAATATACTAATGAGTTTGCCGCAGCACAATATTATGGCAATAGAAAAGATAGTGTATTGATGCAAATTATGAAAGCAAGTGATTCTTCTATCAGGCAAGTGATTGTTACAAAAAATAATCGGAGAATATATTTTGCGCAGTTTTATAATAACGGTCAGCAGAAAGCAAGTTATAATTTTGACAACTACGGTTCTAACGACGGTGCTTCTACAGAGTATTATGAAAATGGGCAAGTAAAAGAATCTGGAATGTACAAAGCAGGATTTAGAATGGGTGAATGGATTTTTAATGACAGCACAGGAAAAGTGATGGAAAAGAAGACTTATTAATTCATAAAGAGGAATTAGAAGCATCGTATTTTTTCTGCTTTGAAGATGCTGTAGCCACGTTTAATTTTTACATCCATTTACCAAAAAGAATGTTCTTGGCATCAAATTAATTGTTCAACATTGCTTTATCTTTAGCAGCATAGACAAGTTTATAAAGATTAGCCACAGTATTTTCAACCGTCACAAGTATTTATAATAATAGAATGCAACAACCACTCGTTTTTCCAAAATCTGATACCTCAGATAAAGCTCTACAAGACTTAATCGTTTTTTATAATGAGACGCTCGGCTTTTGTCCTAATAGTATAAAAACGATGCATCATAGACCTAGAATTGCTATGGCATTTATTGAAATGAATATGGCAGTAATGGAAAATAAAGGTAGAGTCACAAGTGCGCTAAAACGATTGATAGGATATATTAGCAGTCTTGCTGCCGGTTGTAGATATTGCCAAGCCCATACCATACGAGCTGCAGAGCGTTATGATGCTAGTGCCGAGCAAATGGAGCATATTTGGGAATATAAAACTCACGCTTCGTTCAATGATGCGGAACGAGCCGCC
>JBBRHK010000127.1:0-7944 GCA_038222815.1 Chitinophagales bacterium | reverse complement strand
TAGGTCGTTAGCAAAGAAAATGTCCAGACAAAATGCAATGCTCATTTTCTTAAATGGATTACAGAGTACCGGTAATGGTAGTAATATTCCTAATGAAAATTACGGAAGAGAGTTTTTAGAACTTTTTACAATTGGAAGAGGTCCGCAAATTGCAATAGGTAATTATACAACATATACCGAGAATGATATAAAGGAAGCGGCAAAAGTTTTTTCTGGTTATCAATACGATTTAAACAATGCAAATGTGGATGTGGAAACTGCTGTTCGCCATGGAAAAGCTACTCCATCTAGGCATTCCAATCAAGTGAAGACTTTTTCCTCTGCTTTTGGCAATACGCAAATTAACCAACCGCCGCCAGGCACTGTTACTCAAGCTAGTATGGCCGCAGAACTAGATGCGTTTGTAAATATGGTGTTTAATCAACTGGCAACTGCTCAAAATATATCTCGAAAACTCTATAGGTTTTTTGTGCATAGAGATATAACTCCGGCAGTAGAAACGGATATTATTTTACCAATGGCAAATGCATTGGTAGCCAATAATTATCAATTATCCTTTGCACTCAATTTGTTATTACAAAGCAAGCATTTTTACGACCTAGATGATGCTAATGCTGCTGACAATAAAATTGGCGCTATGGTAAAGTCGCCACTAGAGTTGTTCTATAATACGATGCGCTTCTTCGATATTTCTCCATTTACGTTTCTAGGAAATACTCCCGCTACCATCTGGACAAATTTTTACAGAAATGGATTACGAAATGGCGTATTAGTAAATGCACAAATGAATTTCTTTTTTACTACCTCAGTAGCAGGGTTTCCTTCTTATTACTTGGCACCTAAATATGATAGAAATTGGTTTGATGCAAGTACCATCACACAACGATATTATTTTGGCAGATGCTTTTTGGAAGGGAAAAGATTGCCTTATAGTACTTCTAGCCTAGGAATCATATTTGACTTTCTGCTATGGGCAAGGACTAATATTTCTAATCCTGGAAATGGAAATATTCTGGTAGATGAGCTTGTGAATTTTTTGTTGCCAGAGATACCTGATGCTGCTAGAAGAGATTATTACTTAAAGGATATTTTGTTGGGTACGCTAAGTCTAATCAATTGGCAGAATGAATGGAATAACTATATTTCTACCAATAATAGTACCGTCGTAAAACCTAGATTAGAGCTTTTATTTCGAGCGATTCTTCATTCACAAGAATATCAATTACAATAACAAAGCTCTCGGTGTAATTTCTACAAACCATTATTTAGTAAATCGGAAGATGATTCAATCTCAATAATTCATCTGCCGTAAAAATATCAACAATGAAAAGAAGAAAATTTTTAGAAGCCTCTGGTACTTTTGCTGCTGCCTCTGTGATACTTAATGGTATTCCTGCAAGAGCAAGAGCTCAAACTACCGGCTTTACTTGCCAGCAAGTGCAGGACAGAATTTATGTAATGGTAAATATGTTTGGCGCTAATGATACTCTAAATACGGTTGTGCCTATACAACAATATGGTATTTATGCCACTAATAGGCCATCTATTGCTATACCAGAAACGGGTATTAGAAAATATATAGAACTTGATACCACGCTAGCACCAGAAAAAAGAACTGCTCTTCATCCAAATATGACAGCTTTCAAAGATTTATACGATCAGGGAAAGCTAAATGTAGTGCATGGTGTAGGCTATGCGAATAACAACAGAAGTCATTTTAAAAGTGATGACATTTGGAATACCGGTGGCGATAGTACACCCGCAAATTTTGATTTCGAAAGTGGATGGGCAGGGGAGTTATTTGAATATAGGTATCCAGGTTTACTTGGTAACCCAAACTCACAAATGCCAGATCCTCCTTGTATTGAATTAGGAGCAACCAATGGTTCTATATTGTTTCAAACAATGACTAACAATAATGCCTCAGTGCTACTTACTTCTAATAATGCATCCACTTATTATAATACCTTAGTTTCTGTAGGTGGACCTGCTCCAGCAAGTTTTCCAGTCTCTGATTTTGGTATCGAGTTTAAATATGTCGACGATATACAACGCCTAAGTAATTCTTATGCGCAACGCATACAAACGGTTTTTAATGCTGGTAATAATAGCGTTGCAGTTACTTATCCTAATAATGCACTAGCCAATCAGTTAAAAACGGTGGCGAGGCTTATTAAAGGCGGAAGTAAGTCAAGTATGTATATGGTACATCAAAATGGTTTTGATACACACGGTACTCAAACCACTGTCGGTGATTCTACAACAGGTACACACGCAAATTTAATGACCGACCTTACCACTGCAATAAAGGCTTTTCAAGATGACTTAGCCTTATTAGGATTAGAAGACAGAGTAGTGCTTACCACCCATTCAGAGTTTAGTCGTACTATAGACGAAAATGTGGGTAGAGGCACGGATCACGGTGGAGTAGGAACAATGTTTGTAATAGGGAAGGGCGTGCAAGGCGGAGTCACTGGTCTTCCAATTGACTTAACCAAGGTAACATCTCGTGGTCTTACGGATTTGCAGTACGATTATAGAAGGGTTTTTTCAGCGGTGGTACAAGATTTTATGGGTCATGGACCACAACCTATGGCAGCTGCTAGAATGAATCTATTTACGAGTTCCAAAGCGCCAGTTATCAAAACAACCCATATCTCTCCGGTATCTTGCTACATAAATCAAACTGTGTTGCCACTATCGCTTCTATCATTTACGGCAAGCCTCTTGCCTGATGGGAATGGGAAGGTGAAATGGGAGACAAGTTCTGAGGTAAACTGTAAAAACTTTGAGCTGATGCATAGCCTAGATGGTATAAGTTGGAAAAGTATTGGCATTGTAAACTGTAATAACAATAACTCTACCACAGTAAATAGGTATGAGCTTATACACGAGAAGCCGCAGGTAGGTAGAAACCTTTATCAACTACTACAATTTGATTTGAGTGGTGCCAAGAGAACTTATGGCCCAATCACTTTAATGGTGAGAGATTCTAAAACCTTTACAGTTTCTAACTATCCTAACCCTTCAAGTTTTGATTTTAATATTGCCATCACAACAGATAAAGCACAACAAGCTACTATTCGATATTTTGATGTACAAGGACATTTACTAGGTCAGCAAGCTGTAAGGCTAGTCAATGGTTTCAATAAGGTTAATGTTACTCCTGCTCAGTTTAAGCAATACAAGGGACAAATGATTATTCATATTGTAACAGACACTGGCATTGAAAAAACCTTAAAACATATTTTACTTTAAGGACCCGTTTCGTCATAATAAAATTGCCCAACTTCTGGTTGGGCAATTTTATTATTATAAATATTTTCTACAAACCTTAGTTAAGTACTTGCTCCTCTATCTCATCCATTGAGATACCACTATGGCTCTCATCATATACACAACTGCCTTTTTTTATCACTAATACCTGAGGTGATTCATGTTCTACATCGAACCTTTCTGCTATCGTATTGCTTAAATCTCTATACCTAATTAAATCAAGGTAGTGGAGATCAAAATTCTCAGACTTACCCGCCCTTTCAAGTCGGCTCTTCGCCATACTACTTATACTACACCTCGTACTATGCTTAAATATTGCTTGAGGACGCTCACTTGATTGGGAAATAATATTGTCTAGGTCTGCACTAGTTTCTAGCTTGATCCACATAATGTCTAATTCTTAGTTTTCTATTTATTATCTAGCTACATTGGGACAACCTGTCTTTGCTCTGCGTGGGCCATATTGCCTACTTTGAGCACAAGATACAAGTACAGAAGCTACAGAAGCTAAGAGAACTAAGGCTACAATAAATTTTTTCATTTCAAAAATGGTTGGTTACTATTAGGTAAAGATACTAATAACTCTTTTTTTTAACGCTTATTGCCTTTAGACTTACTTTTTTTGTGAGTTTTTTATTAATTATAAATAGAAGCACTTGCTGATATGGTTGATTTCCAATGTGAAAAATATTTAACTTCGTGACATATTAATCCTTCACTCAACTATTTATAATGCTTCAACTTAACAGACCAATTGCCTTCTTTGATTTAGAAACTACGGGTGTAGACCTTGGAAACGACCGTATTGTAGAGATAGCGATCGTGAAATTAATGGTAGATGGTACGAAGCAAACAAAAAGGAAGCTCATTAATCCGGAAATGCCTATTCCTGCTGAAGCTAGCGCTATTCACGGTATCACAAATGAGATGGTAAAGGATGCTCCTACTTTTAAAGAAGTAGCTAATGAGATAAAACAATACCTAGATAATTGTGATCTCGGAGGTTACAATAGCAACCGTTTTGACATTCCACTTTTAATGGAAGAATTCTTAAGAGCAAGTATAGACGTAGATCTCAGCGATCGTAAAATGATAGATGCGCAGCATATTTTTTATCAGATGGAACCTAGAACCTTATCTGCTGCTTATAAATTCTTCTGTGGTAAAGATTTAGAAAATGCGCATAGTGCAGAAGCTGATATCTTAGCTACGGTTGATGTATTAGAAGCACAAGTAGAGAAGTATAGCCAACTTGGCAACTCTGTAGAGTCAATACTAGCTTGCATTGGGGAAGAGAAAATTGTGGACTATGCTCGAAGGTTTTCTTTTAATGACCAAGGAGTAGAAGTATTCAACTTTGGTAAGTATAAAGGGAAGTCTGTAATGAGTGTTTTGTCTGCTGAACCGCAATATTATGATTGGATGATGCGCAGTGATTTTCCTTTACATACCAAGAAAAAATTGACAGAAATAAATAACCGTAGATTACTAGCAAAAAAGTAATATTCCCTTCAGCATATTCATTTTATACCTTTAAAGTACAAATCCCCCTTACTTGAGCAAATTAGTAATTATACCTACTTATAATGAGTTAGAAAATGCAGAGGCAATTATAGCTGCTGTAATGGATCGCTCTTTGGGTTATCATATTTTGATTATAGATGACGGTTCCCCTGATGGTACTGCGGCTCTTGTAAAATCGCTTATTCCAAAATATAA
Organism: Chitinophagales bacterium; assembly: GCA_038222815.1. GTDB lineage: Bacteria > Bacteroidota > Bacteroidia > Chitinophagales > Chitinophagaceae > Ferruginibacter. The sequence goes on along the minus strand of JBBRHK010000127.1, from coordinate 2,949 downwards.
TGGTCGTTTATTTATGGAAGAGCGTACAGGGAAGCTTGGCTTGGGAACGGCTTATATTCACGGCTTTAAATGGGCTCTAAAAAATGAGTACGATTATATCTTTGAAATGGATGCAGATTTTTCACATAATCCTGCTGACCTAGATAGGCTTTATGCCGCCTGCGAATCTGGTGCCGAGATGGCCGTAGGTTCTCGATATGTAAAAGGAGGAGCTGTAAGTAATTGGCCTGCTAATAGAATTTTCATCAGCAAAGGAGCATCTCTGTACACACGGATTCTTACAGGAATGCCAATAAAAGATCCTACAGCAGGATTCGTTTGTTACACTAAAAAGGTTTTGGAAACTATCAATTTTGATAGCATCAGTTTTGTAGGTTATGCTTTTCAGATCGAAATGAAATTTGCGGTATGGAAGCTAGGCTTTAAGATTCAAGAAGTGCCTATCACATTTATAGACCGCCAGCTAGGGGTTAGCAAGGTGAATAAGGGTATCGTAAAAGAAGGAATTCTCGGTGTGATTAGTTTAAAAATTCAAAGTCTTAGTAAGAAATACAAAAAGAATAAGTCTGATAAATAATAATTTGACGGATTAATTTTAACAGACATTCGGAATGTATACAATTCCACCACGTTCTGCTATTTCGTTAATCTGCTTCTGTAGTTCTTGCTCCGTTTCAGTGCTAGCTACATTATCACTTTTTAATGCATTCATAAGTTCTATTTCCTTAGGATCTGCAAACGTATTCGGTCCTGTATATACTATAGCCCCAGTTTCTATACTAATCATATGGTCTTTCACATATTTGTATTTAGCCATTATTGAGTTTATTGGTTTCGATAAAGATACTGAAAATGAATCTTCAGATCTTATTACTACAATTAACAACAAAAAATTCTGCTTATTTTATTCGATAGGATTTTATTAAATTATATCAAAGCATAATCGCTCATATAATTAAAGGCCTGAGTAAGTTTACCTTTTTCTAAAATCGTAGCATTGGTAATCATTGTATTATTTTCTTCATTGCTAAATAAAGAAGGTAGGATATGCTTCATCAGCTGCTCACCAAAGTAATTACTGGCATCTCGTGGTAGTTCGTTTGGTAGGTTACCCACAGCCATTATATCTACACTATTGGCTAAGTAAGGCAAGGTTTTTAGTTTTGAAGTTTTATCTACACCGTAAACTGGATCCGTAATAGTACTATCGCCTAAATTACAAGGTACAGAACCATTTTCGTCATCTGTAACATCGGCAATGGTTGTTATTCTAAATTTTTCGTTACCTATATCCTCTAGTTCAAATAATCTTGGAATGTCACTATCCCAGTAAATGCCGTTGAGCAAAATGTCCGTTTCGCTGTAATAATTTTTAAATGTACAGTCATACAAATGAGGATTATTATGAAAGTCTTTTCTGTTATAAGCACTACCATCTTTGGCTTCGTATAAGTCAGCTCCTTTAAGTTGAACATATACAGGGTAAGAAAATGCTCTTTCTAAATAATCAGATTTTTCTACTTCTTGCACACCCATAATATTCATCACTTCCAATAAACCATGGGCTACTCTGCCGCTTCCTGTTACCGCTATTTTTATATTAGGAAGTCTTAATCCGAAATATGTTTTTATAAGTCTGTTGAATGATTTTACTTGATGAACTCTTCCCAGATCAAATGCTCCCGTACGATTGCCATAAGCCATCATTCCATTGTGTGCACCTACCACGCCAGCAAAAAAACCAAAGCCTATAACCCTTGCGCCATCTTCATATTCTAGGCACTCATAGTCAATAAGGGTAATATTTTTTTCGACCATTGCCCTGCAAAGCTTTTGATTATGCGCTTGCAGTTTTTTAGTATGAGAAAAGAAAAAATAAGTTTTGTTGGGAATGAGTTGTGAAACAGGAACTTCTTTTATACCGAATAAAATATCAGCATTACTAATATCATCTTCTACATTTATTCCTGCTCGCTTGTATTCTTCATCGCTAAAACATCTGTCGGTACTGGATTGTACAACTATTGATAGATGTGTGTAAGTAGCTAATAACATTTTACATTGAGCTGGAGTAAGTGCCACACGACTATCTGCTGGTACTTTTCCTTCTCTTATCAATCCAATTTTCATCTATCTAAATGTTGGTAAGCAATTTTTCAAATGTACAATTTTAAAAAACGAAATCTCTTAACCACTTATCATCAGAATTTAAAATTTCAATAGTAGCATATATTATTTTCTAACTTAAAAAATGACGCATAAAAATATAATGTTACTCCTTCGTAGTTTTAAAACCTAAAGAACATAAAAACACAATAATAATTTCTTCCCTTCGGGATTGTTATTTTCAAATTAAAAATTAAAATTAACAATCAAAGTATTCAACTAAACGCTAAACCCTAACCTCTAAACCTCCTAAACCTCCTAAACCCTCTAAACTCCCTAAACTAAACACAACACATATCTTTGCCTCAAACTTTCGAAAATGTCCCAAAATTACTTCCATCTCTTCGACCTCCAACCCACGCCAGCAATAGCGGATAATACGCTAGTGGTAAAAAAATATCAGCAATTACAAAAACAATTTCATCCCGATTTTTTTACCCAAGCAACAGAAGAAGAAAAAGAAGAAGCATTAGAACAAAGTGCATTGGTCAATGAAGCATACAAAGTTTTGAAAGATAAATATGCATTGATAGCCTATTATTTGAAAGTAAAAGGGGAGCTTGAACCAGAAGAAAAATATGCCTTACCAGCAGATTTTTTGATGGAAATGATGGAACTCAACGAAGACCTAGATTCAGATGCCTCAGTAGAAGGGAAAGTCCTTCAATATATCGAGGATTTGGAGCAGGAAGTAGAACCAATTTTAGCAAAATCCGCTGATTCACATAATGATGTAGAGTATCAAGCCTTAAAAGAATTTTACTTTAAAGCAAAATATTTACA
>JBBRHK010000126.1:0-7957 GCA_038222815.1 Chitinophagales bacterium | reverse complement strand
CGCCTAACTTCTTTTGAAGATGTGTTGCTTAGAAATAACATATGCGCTGTATCTGCATCTGGTATTCCTAGTTTTTGAAGATTTAAAAGTGTGGATTGTATAGCACTTGTATCTCTGTTGCTGATGTAGAAAATTGAAATACCTCTTTCTTTGGCAGCCTGTAAAAATGCAACCGCACCAGGAACTGCTGTAGCAGCAGACTTATCCGTCCATTCTTTCCATTTTTCATTACTGTATTGAAGCCCGTCTTTTATTAATTGTGCTTCGCTGTAGCTGTTGTCTAAGATGGTTTCGTCTAAATCGGTAACAATAGCAAATTTCTGTTTCCGTATTTTTCGTTTGCACATTTTATTAATCCTTTCCGTAGCGATATTAAAAGCTTGATAACATAATGCTCTATATTCTGCTGATGTTTGTTGCCAGAGCACAGGATAGGTCTTCGTTAAATTCTGAGTACCTCCTTGCATAGGATCCGTCCCTACTTGCTGCGCTGAAATTCTTTGCGCTTGAGCTAAAATCAATAAAATAAAAATGTATTTTTTCATTTCGGAAACTTTTAATTCTTGTTATTTATATGTTGAACAAGATTATTTGTTGATGACCTTTTCTACTTTGGTCCATACCATTTTTTAAAATGCCCTTTCTTCTAAATGTTCTTCCATCTTTAATCGATCAACACCATTTTCCCACCAGCCTGGTGCAGGTTTACCTTTTAAGAAATGATCGAAGAACTCTAGCATTCTCACCGCATAATCTTTTTTATTTTCCAGTTTGGCAATGCCGTGATTTTCGCCTTTGTATTGAATCATCACTATACGCTTCTGCAAGCGACGTAAGGCATTATAAAATTCTACACCCTGTGTAAAATCTACCGCTCCATCTTTATCATTGTGTAACATCAATATCGGTGTCTGTACTTGCTTCACATAATACAAAGGCGAATTCGTGAGGTAAGTATTCCAATTGTCCCAAGGCGCACCTTTAAATCTTCCTTGCGAAGCTTCGAATATCGACATGTTACCACCACCAGAATTCCAATAGATAAGGTTATACATACTCACCATATCTGTAAGTGCTGCACCAGGCGCTGCGGCTTTAAACATATTCGTTTGCGTAGCTAAGAAAGCCGTCTGATATCCACCCCAACTATGCCCTTGAAGTCCCATTGCATCAGGATCTACAATACCTGTAGCAATTGCAGCCTTCACTCCAGGAAGTACCGCCCATACCGCACTCATTCCAGGGTTATCTAACTTATATACAATGTCTGGAGTGAAAACCGCATAGCCATTACTGGTAAACATTGCAGGATTATAGCCAGCTCCAGGGAAAGAAGGATTAGCATATCTATGCATTCCTTGCGAAGTCTTTTCATAATAGTAAACAATCGTTGGATATTTTTTTCCTTCTACATAATTTGCTGGTAAGTAAATGACACCTTGCAAAGAATCTCCTTTATCGGTTACATAGTTCACTAATCTTGTTCCCGAACTAAACGTATATTTTTCTTTATCAGGTGTGTTTTTTGTTACTTGTTTAGGATTAGACAAATTACTATTTGTTACAAAAAACTCTGTCGGTTTACTAAAATCTTCTTTAGAAAAATAATAGGTGTCAGCGTTCTTTACTTTATTAAAATTATTATAAGCCATATCTTCCCACGCCAAGGTTTTTGCGCCAGGCTTCATTCCTTTTTTCGCAGGTTCCAAGCGTGCAATGCCCGACTTCTTAGTCCACTCGCCGTAGATGCCTACGTATTGTGGCTTACTAAGGTCTATGCCTTTATCGTCCGGGTAAATATTGTAAATCTGTTGGTATCTTATTTTATCTCTGCTACCATTCTCTGTCAAATTAATAGCACCAGAACCATCGGCATTTACTTGCCAGATATCCCAGAGGTCATTGATTAAAATATACTTGCTATCACTACTCCACCCTGCTACATCTGTGAGCGGCTTGGTTACATTATGATCGTCCTCTGTATCTACAAAGGAAGTAGGAATTTTGCTAGTAATATTTTGTTCCTTTTTAGTTACAAGATCATACACATAATATTGTCCATCTAAACCGTACACGAACTTCTTACCATCAGGTGATGCTTTAGGCATCGAGGAAAAGCTAGGCAAATAGAAATTCTTCTTAAATAAATTCTTCTGACCTGTTATAAGGTCTATCGTATACAGGTCGAGATAACGCTGTCCATTCAATGCCGTATTTAATTGATAGGCCGTATCAGATGTTCCTAGAGCAAATAATTCTTTGGGCATCATCGTTACAGAACGCATTCCGCTATCACTTACTGCAGTGTATTTTTTTGATTGTGTATTGTACATCGCAGCAAAAGAAAAATTCTTATCAGAACGTTCATTTACCTGTTGGTTACTTTGTAAGCGACGATCCTGCCAGTTCCAAATCACCATATCAGGTTTATCTATATCTTTTTTATCAGGTGCTTTTGCAGCAGGCTTGTCTAATTTAGAAAGTGCTTTTTTAAGATCATCGATTGACTTGATACTCGTATCCGCTTTTATTTTATCTAGCTCTGTTATTGCATTTACTTTAGAAGTATCTTTTATTGTTGCCATCTCCATTTCCTCCTTTACAGCTTCCAAACTATTAATGCCAAAGAAAATGGTTGCTAAATCATCTGACCAATAAGGTGCTCTGTTCCCGCTTATCGTCATTTCTTTAGGAAACTTTAAAGAATCTTTTAGTGGATTGTAAGAGAAGAGTTCCGGACTAGTAGATACATTCTTTACGCCTAAAACCATTCCCTTGTCTGTTTTAAATTTTTTGTCTTTGCTTAGTTTAAGAACAGCAAGTGCATCTTTATCGTCCGTCCATCTCAAAGATTTGTAAGTAGCGGAATCATTATCGAAGATGGTTATTTTTTTATCCGCCATATTCATTGAAAATAATCCGTTCTCTGCCTTGTTAGTACCTGCAACCGTGTAGGCTAATATATTTCCCTTTTTATTAAAAGCGTATTCACCAATCTTTCCGAGGCTCATTTTTTTTCCTGTAGCCAATTCGTATAAAAGAAGATCGGTTCCTACATCAGCAGGTTTTGCGCCAGCAGCCACTTCTCTTACCAGTTCCATTGCTAGATAAGTATCTGCTTCTCCATTAAAATCAAAACGCCCAGTTTTTTCAAAAGAGGTTTTTTTCAGGCTCGACAATTCTATTAAATGCAAGGTTTGAAACAATTGCTTCCCTGGATTTTTTGCAGCAGCTTTCGTCTCTTTATATTTTGGATATTCTTGGAAGGCAAACCATTTCCCATCTTCGCTAAATTGCATAGATGGATTCATATTGCCACCGATGGCATATTTTGTAACTGAATCCGTGCTAAGGTTCTTCAACATAATTTCTCCATCACCTTCTACAGAAACCATTGCATACGCAGCCCATTTTCCATCGGCAGACATATTTACGGAATTGGACGGAATATATCTCCAAGAAGAAACATCTTTCCAAGCCATAGCTTTTGGCTCTACTTTCTTTTGTTGTGCTTGGCTAGTCAATGTAACGGCAACTAGTAGAATGGGTAATAATTGTTTAAGCATTGGTTTCTGATTTAGAACTGCAATTTATCAAATAACATTGGTTTGGAAATCGATTTGTGGTGCTAGTTCTTCATTGTAGAAAGTTAGGTCTGACAAGCGTTCTTAGTTAATAATTAAAGTTTCGGAATTGCCTAATTATGATAAAGTAAATTTTACTTCCTGCACTTTGGTTATTGACGAGGATATAAGACAGCGATGTTATACCAATTATATCCATATCTAGTCCAAAGAACTTTCGGTATAATGCCGCTGTAGTAGTCGTTTAGGCCAATGCAATTGGACTATTACGAATGCACAGACGGTATTACAGGTAGGTGTGTTTTTTTCTAATTGTTATGTTAACAGCAATAGAGGGAGTTGACTAACAAGGACAGAAGGAACGGTTTGGTTTGCTAGATGATATAGAAGCTTACAGTGCAAAAAATATAGTATTTTAATGTAAATTGCAGTAACACTAATTTTTTATTATGGTCAATTCAGAAATTCGCAAACAGATCCATCAGCTAGTGGAGGAAGCTACTGAAAGTCAACTAGATGCTGTTTTGCAAGCGCTTAAACCTGGCCCTTCTCCGTATTCTAAAAACGAAATAGATTCGTTTTACAAGCGTGCTAGTAAATTTCAAGAAGACAATAGCATTGGACATTCTGTTGAAGAATCACATACTTTAATCCGCAACAAATTCAAAGATAGTGGCATATAAAATTGTCATTTCGCCTTACGCACATTTCGAAGAATATGAGGCTTATGATTGGTATGAAACACAGCGTAAAGGTCTTGGTGAAGAGTTACTAAAGGAACTAGAAATTGCCTATCATAGAATTTCACTTCATCCAGAGTATTTCGGATTTATTGATGAAAGAAAAGAGTTGAGGGACTGTCTTTTACCTCGTTTCCCATTCTTAATTGTTTTTAAAATTGAAAGTAATTCCGTTCAAATTATCGCTCTTCATCACGTTAAGAAACATCCTACCAAAAAGTATGGAAGTGCTGAATAGATACCTTTGCGAATTGTCAAATCGAATTTTTTAGAATTTATTTTATCGGATGCTGTCGTCACCAACCGATAAGAAGATGATTCTTCGCTAGTTGGTGAGGAGGCATATCGAAACTGTGATAGTTTTTTATATTCCAACCAAGATAAACACAGTAGAAAACGGCAGTTAGAATTTTATTCTGAAAACTTCCTTAATTACAACCCATCTCAAAATTGGTTTGCAAATGATTGGCAATACAACTACTTCTAATATTTGAATATGGATGTGTTCTTAGAAAGTCCAATGAGGTAGAACGTTCTTCCCCCTTGGCCATTTCATCCCAAAAACTTTCTATGGCACAAACATCATATCCTAATTTCCAAGTAAGGTCTAGCCCAAAGTAGTCGGCTTCTAACTCGTTTTTTTGGTTAAATGAACCAGTAAGTAATTTTTTGGCCGCAAAGAAAAAATCACCCCATTCTCCAAAGATATTTTTGCTGGCCTTCATTTGCTTGATGGTATTTTTAATATGTCCTTTTTCATTATGGCCAATCTCGTGGCCGATGATGGCGTATAGTTGATCATCGTTTGTGCATTTATTAATCATCGCTTTGGTAACAAAGATTTTTCCGCCTACTGTATAGGCATTTATGGTGGCCGTATCTTGCAACAGATAAATGGTATAGGTAATACCTGTAGGGTCTTTCCGCTTCTTCAATAAATTTTGCATTATACTATCTAGCTTAGCATTCATAGGGCTTAAGGAATCAATCCTAAAATCTTCATCTTGCTGTGCTTCCTTCATAAATTGCTCACCAAATGCCACTTGCTCTGCGTCAGACACTTCAATATTAAAAGTGGCCAGCTTGCTGATTAATTTATCGGCCTTGGCCCAATCTTCAGATAAGGCATTCGTGTCTGCTTTTAAACATTCGTAGGAATAAACCATATTGTCTGGCAGTTTTCTTTCCTTTCCGGAAAGTTCCACATCAGATTTTTGATCGAATAATCCATTACAAGAAATAAGGCAAATGATACAAATAATAGCAGTAATTGTTTTCATAATTTTAGTGAAGCAATATTCGTGCTTATTTGTAGGACTGGATTTAATTAATATTTTTGGTTGCTGAACACAGCAGCCGAAAATAAAATAAATACAATGTTATTTTTAATAACTCCGCTACGGTTCGTGTCTCACGAAACGAGTCATTATGTTTCGAGGGACACGAATCACGGCAAGGATTATTCTGCATTATTCCACTCCACCTTTCCTAGTTGGCGATCTTTGCTCCGGCCATTTTGTAGGCTCTCCTGTTCTTGGATTTAACGGAAGCACAATTCTTTCCCTCGGTGTTTTTACTGTGTCTTCGCAGGCCATATAAACTAATATAGCAGTAAGGATGGCATTCTTCTGTACATCGTCAAAAACAATCTTGTCGTAGGTATCTCTGTTAGTATGCCAAGTGTAACTACCATACAGCCAACTAAGAGAACTCAAATTAAATGCAGGTACACCAGCCGCTACAAAAGAAGCATTATCCGATCCACCACCCGCAGGCGATCCCGGAAATCTAGTTTCTAGTCCTTGTTTATAGTCACCTGGAACTTTTGACAACCATCTTTCTATATAATCATAAGCATTCAAAAATCCTGCACCAGAAATATTAGCCACCCTACCCGTTCCATTGTCTTGATTGAACAGTGCTTGCATTCCTTTTAATACTTCTGGATGATCTTCTACAAATGCTCTTGACCCATTCAATCCCTGTTCCTCACTTCCCCAATGCCCTGCCATAATTGTCCGCTTTGGATTTGGATACACTGCTTTTAATATCCTCATAGCCTCCATCATTACTAGAGTTCCTGTGCCATTGTCAGTAGCGCCGGTTGCTCCATCCCAAGAATCAAAATGAGCAGAAAGCATTACATACTCCTCTGGCTTTTCCGATCCTTTTATTTCAGCTACAGTATTATAGGTAGGTTGCATTCCTGTTTCTTTAGAATCTGCACGCACACTAATCTGCGGCTTTTTTCCAGATTCTACTAAGCGATACAATAAACCATAATCTTCCAAAGCGATATCTACTGTTGGAATTTTTGTAGTACTAGCACTAAAGATTTTATTCACCCCAAACCCTGCTGACCAATTAGATCCTATGATGCCTACAGCACCAGCTTTCTCAAGCGCCAACACCATATTCTTATTGCTCAATCCAGACTTTCCCAATCTTTTCCTCCAAGCATCTGTCATAGCGGTTCTTTCTTTCTTCATTTTTTCTGCAGATTCCTCCGTGCCAAATTCTTTCCAGTTATAATCTGGTCTTCCTGTGGGTTGCATCATAGATATCATTACATATTTACCTTTGGCATTAGGTAGCCATTTTACAAAATCTAAAGAATCTGTGACTTCCGGAAATAAAATGACCTCTCCTGTAACCGTCTTGCCTCCGGTGTTTGGACTCCAAGCCAGCTGAGTGCCTTCCAATGATTTTACCCAGGGCTGTATCATATCAATGTGTGTGATGCCTCTTTCCCAGCCACGCCACTCGCCCCATTTTTCGTTTCGAGCAGCAATGCCCCAACTGCCATATTTAGCCACAGCCCAATCGTTTGCTTGTTGCATTTTTGGTGAGCCTACCAATCTTGGACCAATGCCATCTAGCAATTCGTGTCCGAGTTTTTTTAATTGCGAATTGTCATTTGCTTCTTTAACTATCGCTGCAATAACGGTAGATTCTTTTCCTTGCGCATTTACATCGCAAGCAAAAAACAAGAAACTAATAAATAGTAAGGGGATCAATTTTTTCATATAAAAGATTTGATGGGTGATTTATTTTTCGAATATAGGAAAGTAAAGTTATTTATTGGCGGGTTGGTTTATCGGTTGGTAGGGATTAGCAACCGATGAGAAAATTGGGGCTTCATATTTATTAGGGTGATGAGTTGATCAACAACAAAAAAAGCTGTCGCAAATACGACAGCCTTTTTTTAAAAATTCATTTACCTACTTAGTAGCTCGATAAGAATAGAAAATCTCCTCTTAAAATTTTCTGGTATACTCATCAAGCCGTACAATCTTTCCATCCTTTAATTGTACGTCATTGAGAATATCTATGGAGTCTCTGCCACCCTGTTTTGTATCATTATATTGTGTGTACCATAATGTAACCCATTCTTGACTTTTATCTTTAGAAACCACAGACTCCCAATCACTCATTTTTATTTTCACATTCTTGCTATTGTTATATCCGATATTTAAGAATGCTTTTAAACTATCATTAGACATTTTCTTAGATATACCATCAAAATTTACCATTACAGAATCTGAAAAATACTTAACCGCCTCATCCATTTTTCCTTCTTCCCAAGCCTTGAGTGCGCTCAAGGCAGTATTTGTGTTGGAAGTGTTGCCTATC
>JBBRHK010000125.1:0-7963 GCA_038222815.1 Chitinophagales bacterium | reverse complement strand
AAAGGAAGATGATGAAATAATTAAGAGTTATTTATTAGCAAATGAAGATGACATTTTTGTGTCGATTGGCAGGATTTTGCAATCGAACCCAACGGATTCTGAAGGAGCCATTGCGGGAGCAAAACGTTATAAAAACGCTCTTATGGATGGGAAAAAGTATTTCAATAAAATGCAAAATGAATGGAAAAGAAAAATATGTAAAGAGGCACAAATTATTGCAAAGATAGAAAACAACAAGATTGACAATGATGTTGAATTGGTTTTAATAATTGCGGATATCATTACAACTAAAGTATTCCCAATTCCAGTTTTTACAGTTGCAGCGCTAATTGTTAAAAAGGGTTTATACGCATTTTGTAAAACTTAACTATGATTGATATAATTTTTATACCAATTCAATTCCCTCCTAATAGTCTTAGCCCAAAAAGAATAATTGATAAACTTGATGAAGCAATATTAGCTGGGCAGATTATAATAGTTCCAGCAGGTAATTATGGGCCTCTAGTTAATACTATCAGTTCACTCGCAAAGCACGAAAGTCTAATTAGTGTCGGAGCGACAGATGAGGATGGAATATTTCTGGCAGATTTCTCATCCCGAGCAGTTCCGCTAGGGAATTTCTGCCCTACAATTGTTGCTCCAGGCATCAACAGAATTACGATTTCGCATTCTGGTATAACTAAGTTTAAAAAGGATAAAAAAATTAAGGCCGATTCTATTACAAGAATGGAAGTAGCTAAGCAATTTGGACGCTTAGTGAGCGACGAAGAATTATTACACATAAGAGCAAATGCAAATATTCTTTCTGGCACAAGTATGGCCGCTGAGTGTGTAGCTCATTTGGTTGCAAAGTTGCTTGAAATTAGGAAGAAATATGCTTTAGAAAACAATCAAGCAATCATAAAAAGAATATTACAAGATATGGCTCGACCCGTTGTTGGTAAAGAACAATTTGAGGTAGGCGGTGGATTTGTAGATACTTTTATTCTTGATGGATATTTAAGATACATTAGTCTAGGAAATTTTCCTACTAAAAACTCTCGGGAATTATGGCCAGTAAAAATTTCTCATCATAACCTAACAGGCAAAGGTGTTAGACTAGCTCAGCTAGACAATACAATTTACGATTCAATCGACTTTACAACGATGTGATGTTCAAAATCCAAATAACTATACAGTATATTTCTTTTCGAACCTTGAATGGCCGAACGTTCGAGCCGAAGACGACTAACCCACTACCCCTTCCTCCACTTCGGCTTACTCTTGTTTCTTTGGTGGTCAACTTGCAAATTAGGAAACTCTCCATAACCTAGCAATCGCAAAACTCCAGTCAGCAACCACTAAACAGTTGCAAAATAAATTTTCAGCTTGCAATCCTCAATCAATTAGACTTACAGTTCCCCTACCCCTCCCTCCACTTCGGCTTACTCTTCAAAACCATCTCATAAACCGCACAACTCTCCTCGTGCGCTCCACGCAAATATCCTGTACTCATCAAAAACTCATTTACAATTTCACCACCAGTAAACTTAAATGTTTTTTTGAAAAGGGTTGTCCATTCTACTTTGGTTTTTGGATGTTGCAGATCAAGCCAGTTTTTAAAACTGCTATGTTCTTTTTGTAATCCGAGGATGACATTTGCATTGTGAATAGCTGCATCTACTTTTAATCGATTTCTGATGATGCCTGCATCTTGCAATAGCCGTTCTCTATCTTTTTCTTTGTAGCCTGCAATTTTCTTTATGCTGAATTGCTGATAGGCTTTTCTAAAATTATCTTGCTTGTTGAGGATGGTCGTCCAGCTAAGGCCAGCTTGATTTATTTCTAAAATAAGCCTGCCAAATAATTCGTTATCATCTTCAATTGGAAATCCATATTGCCTATCGTGATAGATACGATGCACACTGTTAGATTCCATTAGGCGAATGGCTTGGCAATAAGTGGACGGCTTTTCCATTGGTCAAATATATTCATCTTATATAATTTCCAATTCTTATAGTGAGAAAATTAAAATGGATTGATGGACTTTTCAATAAAATAAAAAAGAGCATCCATTATGTAATCTATTCCAATCTTGCATCTTGATGAAAATTACCCCTATGAAATTATTATTTTTAGCCTTACTAACTACCGTATTTGTTAGTGGCTTTGCGCAATCTGACACAGCAAGAGCAGTTGCCATTATGAAAGAAGGAACCGTGTATTATGGCTATGGTGCTGAGCTTACACACTCCGCCAAGCTTACTGTAACCAAGGATACTCGATATATTATAATAGATAAGATAAGTAAGGAGCTTGACCTAAATAGCTTGCAGATCAGTTGCCCAGAAAATATTTCATTATTATCTCAGCAGTTTTCAATCTACAGCGCACCAAAACCAAAGTATGAGGAATCTGACTTAATGAAAAGGATAAAAGATAGCATTGAGAAAAAACAAATATTAGTGTCTGTCATTCAGAATAATATTAGCATCTACGAGGCTACTCTTGCTGCAACAGGCAAGCTGATAGAATCTACCATTGCTACTAGTGGCAATAAAACATCGCTCACTGCAGAGGTATTAAAACTTATAGAATTTTACAACACTAAAATAGAGCAAAACAAAAATTTAATCTTTGAAAAAGGATTAGCAAAAGCAGCAGTGCAAAAAGAAATAACGGCATTGAATGATAGACTCACCGCAGCAACCGTAGTTGCCAATGCCAACTATACTGCGGAAAATCCAAAGCAAAGTTCTTATGGAAGAGTGGTGCTACAAGTGATATGCAGAACGGCACAAGCGGCAGATATAAATTTATCTTACTACACCAAGAATGCAGGATGGCAGCCACTTTACGATATTAGAGTAGATACTAAAACCAATGCCATGAAGCTGGTGTATAAAGCAAGTGTGATACAAAATACTGGTATAGATTGGGAGCAGGCAAAACTTAGCTTAAGCACAGGAACGCCAAACTTTACGACTACAGCACCGTTATTTTCTGCTTGGTATTTAAAATACTATGCGCCTGAGTTGTATAAAAAATATGACAACCTCACTGTCACAAATAGTATTCCTACAATGAGTGCCCTTACTAGAGCTAAGGTAAGTGCAGATGATATGGGTTACACAATGAGTGAAAGCACTGTAGTCCCTTCCACCTTGCAGGACTACACCAATATGCGTCAGGGATTACTGAATACAATTTTTGAAATTGACTTACCTTATGATATTGCTAGTAACGGATTACCACATAACATTAATATAAAAGAAGAAAAACTTTCTAGTAGTTTAAAAAATTATGCAGTTCCAAAACTTGACCCAGAAGCCTACCTATTGGCTGAGCTTACGGATTGGCAGAATCTAGATTTAATACCTGGCAATGCCAATATCATTATGGATGATACCTACATCGGAAAATCGTTTATAGACCCGAATAGCACAGCCGATACCTTAAACTTATCACTAGGAAAAGATAAGCGAGTAGCTGTAAAAAGGTTGCTGATAAAGGATGACAACACTACTAAGAATAGAGACAATAATATAAAGCAAACATTCACTTACGAAATCACGGTGAAGAATAATAAGACAAAGGATGTAGATATGATTTTAAAGGATCAGTTCCCTTTGAGCAATATAAAAGAGATAGAAATAGAGTTGAAAGAGGATGGCGGCGCAGTGGTAAATAATGAGCTTGGCGTACTTACTTGGAGCGTGGTTCTAAAGCCGGGTGAGATCAGGAAATTCAGATTTGCATATACAGTAAAATACCCTAAGGATAAGAAAATACAGAATTTGAAGTAGGTTTTAGAGTGACAGGTTTATCGGGGGTAGCGTAGGTGTAAAAGCCTGCGCTATTTTTTGTTTCAGACAGTAGGAAAACTTAAACACAGAGTACACAAAGAGGTAGCAAAAGATAAAAAATATAATGCGCCAAATTCAGCGTTTGCTATTATTTTAAAACACGGAGGCCACTGAGTAAAAAGCAGGAAATTCAAGAAAGAATTCTATTCCTCCGTGTTCACCGTGTATTAAAAACTAAGAAGCGTTTAAAAAAATTACGGCAATTAGAATAGAAATCTATTCCTCCGTGTTTCCGCCGCGGCGGATTTAAAAAATCTATTTCACCTTCCTACCCTTCCAAGTATAAGAACCAAACTTACCTAACCAACCTGCCACTAATGTATATACAATATGAAAAGGTTGCGCCAAAGGAAAAAAGAAAAGACTTTGTTGCTTTTTAAAAAACGCTGCTACTGGCCAAAGGAAAATTAACTCAGCCGCAGTTTTTACAATCACAAGAACTAACAAAATATTTAGCGCAGCAGATTGAAAAAATGCTATTCCATAAACAAGAAGAAACAACATCCAGAAATGAAAAAAGTATAAAGCGAATAACACAACCATAATTCGGCTGTCATCATATTTATCTGCCTTGCTCGCCCACCTGATGCGCTGCTGCAAGAATTTTTTTACCGTCGGCATTGCTTTTGTGCTCACAATTACATCCTCAGATTTTAGGAAAGAAATCCTCTCCGGAAATTTTTTAGCAATTTTATGCATCAGCATCATATCATCTCCACTAGCTATCTGATCAATATTTTCAAACCCATTTACTGCATAAAAAGCAGATTTTTCATACGCCATATTTGCCCCATTGCACATACCGTACGACTGCGACTGAATAGCGGCTCCCGTAATTCCTTGTAGGCTCATAAAATCTAATTCTTGAAAAACTTCTATTGCAGTGTTACAGTCTTTAAAGGCTACTGGCATTGCTATAAAAGCAGGTTTCCTTTCTTCATAATAAGCAGCAATGGTCGATAGCCATTTTGGCGGACTTATACAGTCGGCATCGGTGCCTATTATTAAATCGCCGGTGGCAAACTGCATTGCTAATTCAATCGCAGCTTTTTTATAAGAATTTACAGGAGATATTATGTGGTCTTCTAGATTTATAAGTTGCACATTTTGCTGGTCAAATGTTTTTACAATCGCTACAGTAGAATCTGTACTATGATCATTCATCACCAATACCTGTAATAAATGCTTTGGATAATTTTGAGTGACAATTGCATTTAAGCAAGCTGCAATATTTCCTTCCTCATTCCTCGCAGGAATAATCACAGTTAGTTTAGTTGCAGGTACGAATTTATCTTCTGCCAAAAAAGTAGATATGCTGCGCCAATGATAAGCGTAATAGCCTAGCAAGGCACAATAACCAACTATTAGCACGGCGCTTACACTATATATAACGATACTCATATCCATTTTGAATAGGATAAAGATAACCTCATCATATTTATATGGCTAAACTAAAGATTGCATTTATTTGAACAGAGAAGTCTCTTTCTAAAAGTCAAATTGGAATGATACAAAAATTGCGAACTCTCGTTCTCATTTTGGGAGTTGCCTTTCGTGTGAGGGATAGCAATGGAAATCCTTTTTTGCCTGCCTTTGAGGCAAAGAAAGATTGCAATGTATAGCCCGACCAGCCTTTTTAGGCGGGGCACACCCAAAAAAATTATAAAAACGGAATCTCTGACTAACTAAATTTTATTTTATTTATCCATTAATTTTTTTCTATCTTTATGGTTGCATAAACAACTATATGCCAAACAACCAATTTAAAAAAGGAGAACTATACAGCTTTATCACAGGTAAAGCAAGTACAGCTATATCCCGAAGATTACAGAAAAACTTTAGGGATGCTGGCATAGAAATCACTATTGAGCAATGGAGTTTATTATATCATCTTTGGAAAAAAGATGGCATCAGTCAGCAGCAATTGTGTGAGCATACTTTTAGAGATAAGCCTAGTATTACAAGGCTAGTCGATAACTTGGAGAAGCAAAAACTGGTAAAGAGAGTTGCAAGTAAAGATGACAGGAGAATCAATTTAGTTTTTCTTACAGAGGCAGCAAAGCAAATGGAAGAAAACCTAATGGGACTTGCTAACCAAACGCTCAACGAAGCCCTTGTAGGTGTAACCCACGGACAAATAGAAATTGCTAAAGAAGTATTACAACAAGTATATGAGAACCTAAGCAACGGCTTGGGTTATGATTAAAGAAATAAAATAACATTTAAAAATAAATACAATGTCAACATCCACAACTACAGCAGCAGCTTTAAAAGGCGGCGAATGGCTAATCAAAGAAAGTCTTGCAGAAAATACTTTTATCGCAGAAGACTTTAATGAAGAACAATTGATGGTAAAAGAAATGTGCCAACAGTTTCTTGATACAGAAATCCTACCTATTGCAGATAGAATAGATGCGCTTGAAAAAGGGCTTATGCCATCTTTAATGGAAAAGGCGGGTGAGCAAGGTTTATTAGGTACTGGTATCCCCGAAGCACTAGGAGGAATGGGTAAAGATTTTATCACTTCTACCTTAGTAAATGAAGGACTTGGCGGTGGTTATTCCTTTAGTGTTGCAGTAGCGGCACATACAGGAATTGGCACATTACCTATTCTATATTTTGGTACAGATGCACAAAAAGAAAAGTATGTAACTAAACTAGCAACTGGCGAGTTTAAAGGTGCTTACGGACTTACAGAACCAGGAAGTGGTAGTGATGCGTTAGGTGCTAAAACAACAGCCGTTCTAGATGCAGACGGTAAAAACTATTTATTGAATGGTCAAAAATGCTGGATCACCAATGGTGGTTTTGCGGATGTATATATTGTATTTGCAAAAATAGATGGAGAGAAATTTACGGCGTTTATTGTAGAGAGAGGAATGCCAGGATTTACCCAAGGTCCAGAGGAACATAAGATGGGTATCAAAGGAAGTAGCACCGTTCAATTATATTTTCAAGATTGTAAAGTACCGGTAGAGAATTTATTGGGAGAAATAGGAAGAGGTCATATTATTGCTTTCAACATCTTGAATATTGGAAGGCTAAAACTTTGTGCAGCCACACTAGGCGGTGCTAAAGGAAGCATCAATGATTCGATCACTTATGCAAAAACAAGAGAGCAATTCAAGCAGCCGATTAGCAATTTTGGTGCGATAAAATATAAGTTAGCACAAGCTGCCATTCGTATTTGGGTGAGCGAAAGTGCGCTATACCGCACGAGTGCTTGGATTGAAGAAAGTGAGACAGAACTTCAAGCATCTGGAAAAACATTTGCAGAAGCATTACTAGGAGCTGCAGAAGAATATGCAATAGAATGTGCAATGCTTAAAGTAGATGGTAGTGAGGTATTGGATTATGTAGTAGATGAGGGCGTGCAAATACACGGTGGTAACGGCTTTAGCGATGAATACAATGCCAGTAGAAGTTACAGAGATAGTCGCATTAACAGAATCTATGAAGGAACGAATGAAATAAATAGATTGCTTACGGTAGATATGATGCTTAAAAGAGCGCTTAAAGGTCAGTTAGATTTGATGGGCCCAGCAAAAGCAGTGAGTAAAGAATTAATGAGCATCCCAGATTTTGGTGATGGAGATGATGCGCCGTTTGCTGCCGAGCAGAAAGTAATACAGCAGATGAAAAAAGCCATCCTAATGGTGGCTGGTGCTTCTGTACAAAAATTTATGATGTCGCTAAGCGATGAGCAAGAGATACTGATGAATATTGCAGATATGTCGATACTAACTTTCCACGCTGAGAGTGCACTACTTCGTGTAATGAAACTTACTGCTAGCAAAGGTGCGGAAGCAGTGAGCTTACAAAATGATATGATGATGTGTTACCTAGCAGATGCAGTAGATGCAGTAAACAAGGCTGGTAAAGATGCTATCAATGCATTTGCAGAAGGCGATGAGCAACGTATGATGTTGCTTGGACTAAAGCGATTTACCAAGATGGCTCCTGTCAATGTAAAAGCTGCTCGTAGAAGAATTGCAGAGAAGTTGATAGAAGATGGTAAATATTCTTTCTAAGATTTAGTGATAAATATTTTAGCCCTTTCATTTGAAGATGAAGGGGCTTTTTTATGTCCTCAATGTTTAGCTAGTTGCAAAACAACT
>JBBRHK010000124.1:0-7990 GCA_038222815.1 Chitinophagales bacterium | reverse complement strand
GGACAAATGAGTTTTTCTATAATAGATTTTAGCATAAGGTCGTCCCGCTGGGACTACAACTGTAAAACTTTTTTTACTGCTATAATTACGCTTTTGCCCTAATTGACAGCAGTAAGCAACACCTGCCAAGCCTCTCCCACTTTATTTTCTTGCAAAAGCGTCTTGGCATAAAGCTGTAATTCCTTCTCAAAATTATCTACATCGAGGCTATAATATTGTATGATGTTTTTTAATCGCTCATCCTCGAAGCCGGCATCGATTATAGGTAACGCCGGCACATTAGCTAGCATTCCTAAATCATTGCCAGTAAAAACATCACTATTCCTAATACTTTCCGGCAACGCATCTATACCCATTCCTATTTCTATGTTGGGCTTCGGGACGGTAAATAAACTTTCTGGTGTTACTCTACAATACCAATCTCCCCCAAGCCTTGCCACTTGATTGGTTTTTTCTTGTATGATTTTTTTATCCGCATCTAAGATGCTTTCATCAATGTGCATTACCAGAATTTCTGCTATGACAAGATTTCCAGCACCACCCTCCATACCCAATGGTTTTATCTCAAGTACTTTACATTCAAAACTAAACTTACTTTCTTTTACTAGCGGAGGACGCACCATTGTAGCAGGCACCGCTGTGAAACCTGCCTTCTTAAACTCATCTACTCCTTTAGGATATTCGCAACTGCTAAGGCTCATTTGCTGCACCATATCATAATCTACAATATTGATAACTACTTCTTTTATTTCCTCTACATTTTCTAAAGTATGTTTATTGGATTTATCTCTTGCTCTACGGGAAGGAGAAAAAACCACAATAGGCGGATAGGCACTAAAAATATTAAAATAGCTAAATGGCGATAGGTTTACATTGCCTGCCGCATCTACCGTAGAGGCAAGTGCAATAGGCCTTGGCGCAATAGCGTGTTGTAAATAATGATAGCGGTCTCTAGAGTCTAAGTCTGCGAGTTTTAATATCATTTCTGTACGTTCTTTTTAATTTGTAATAAACTAAAATCAGAATCTTCCGCAACTATAGTATTAGATAATTTGCCTAGAGCCTCTATTTCCATTTCCACAATATCACCTTCTTTTAGCCATTGCGCTTCAAAATTGGGATCATTTAATTTTCCAGTTCCATTCAATTCTAAAAAGCAACCTGTACCTACAGTGCCACTTCCTATTACATCACCAGGATAAATAGTTACGCCATAACTGCAACGCTCTATTATTTCTGCAAATGTCCAATCCATATCTTTTAGATTGCCCGTACTTACTTGAATGCCGTTTACTTTACAAGTCATAGGTAAGTCCCAAGCTTTCCCTGTATGACCTTCTTTGCAGGCCGTTTCGTACTGCTTTAAACTCTCTAATGATACCAATTGTGGTCCTATTACTGTACTGAAATCTTTGCCCTTAGCTGGCCCAAGATTCAATTTCATTTCTTCCATTTGCAATCCTCTAGCGCTCATATCATTCATAATCATCAGCCCAGCAATATATTCATCTGCATCTGCGGCTTTTATATTTCTCCCAGGCTTAGAAATTACTATACTAGCTTCTAGTTCAAAATCTAAATTGAAAAAATGATCGGGCATACAATAGATATTCCCTGGCCCTTGTACACTATTATGATTAGTAAAGTAAAAAATAGGAAACTCATCATATTCAGGTATCATATCTACTTTTCTATTGCGCCTTGCAGAAGCTACATGCTGACGAAAAGCGTAACCATCTCGGCAGCTTGTAGGATGCGGTACCGGTGCTATAATTGTCACCTCACTCATATCTACACCTTTGTTATTGCCTTCTTCACTGTCTAGTTTTTCTTGAATAGCCTCAGCCATTGGCAATAACTCATCCCAATAATTTAGCATCAAACTCATTGTAGAGGGCATCTCCGGATGCATTTTATCTGTATCGTATAATTTGCCCTTGCTTACAAAGGCTAATTGTTCTTGATTGTCTTTTACATAGGTAGCTAAAATCATATACTGAGTCTTTTTGTTGTAAAAATAAGGAATAGGGAATGTAAGGATAAATATAAAATCAAGCAAGAAATGTAATTTGCGTTGGTAGCTTTCCTTTGTCTTTTGATTGTTTTACGCTCGTTTAAACTCCTCCGCATACTATTTAGGCTAGCCTTTAGCATCTCCTTTTTCTAATTCTTAGTATATTTGCAATATCAACTTATAATAAAATGGAGTTCAATAAAATATATAATAAGGGTCAAGCGAAATTATTTCAGAATAGCTATTTAGAATACCTTACGAAAACACATCCTTTAGTTATCTGGGGAATGTACCTTCCTGTGCTTATCTTATTTCCATATTATGGAATGGCAAGCAAGGAAATTACAGGATGGAATACTGCTTTTACTTTCTTAGGAGGAATGGCCTTCTGGTCAATTACAGAATATATCTTACACCGTTTTGTATTTCATCATAAGCCTAGTACTGAGACTGGTATGCGCATCAATTATGTGTTGCATGGCAATCACCATGAATACCCGAGAGATAAAGAAAGACTTTTTATGCCTGCAGCACCTAGCTTAATTATAGCCAGCAGTTTTTTCTCTATATTTTATTTTATACTTGGTAATTATTCTTTTGCGTTTTTCCCAGGTTTTATGCTTGGCTATTTATTATATGGAACTATGCACTATGCCATCCACGCTTGGAAGCCTCCTTTCAAATGGATGAAAGCCTTGTGGAGGAATCATCATCTTCATCATTATAAGCATGGTGATTTAGGATTTGGGGTAAGCAGTACCATTTGGGATCATGTATTTGGTACTATGTACGATTTGAAAAACGAGAAAGAGGATGAGGCTAAAGTAAAGGAGCTTACCTACTAGTCTTCTTCTAATACCAATAAATTTCTACTGAAACTTTCTTCCAAAGAAATAAAAGTCTCTGTTCTTTCTATGCCTTTTATTTTTTGAAGATCATCGTGCAACACTCTTCGCAATTGCTCAATGTCTTTACAGATTACTTCTATAAACATACTGTAACCACCCGTTATATAGTTGAGTCGTACGATTTCTGGAATCTTCTTAAGCTCCTTTGCCACGACATCATACAAAGAACTCTTTTCTAAGAAAACACCGACAAAAGTAGTAAGTCCAAATCCTAATTTCTTAAGATCGATTTTCATTTGCGTACCTGTGATAATCTTTGCTTCTTGCATCTTCTTTATACGAACGTGAATGGTACCTGCACTTACAAAAAGCTTTTTGCCTAATTCTGCATAAGAAATCTCTGCATCGTTCATCATTGCATCTAATACTTGCAGATCCAATTTGTCAATATTTAATTTTTGGCTCATAATATTCTTTTTATTAGTTAAATCATAACCAAAGTACGATAAAACTGAATAATAACTATAATTTTTAATTTTTTATTAAAAACTGTATATCTTATGATAATGTTTCCTATTTTTGTGAAACAAATCGGGAAACGCATACAGGATTTGTACTTTGAAATTGTGGGGTGATGAAATTTTTGGCAGACATGCCCTCTTGTCTCGAGGGTGAAGAATCTAGGATAAACGTAGCATAGAGCCATCCCGACACTTGTGTCGGGATGACCGGGGTCGACCACCGAACTTTGTGTTACAGCTAACTACTTCGTGGAGGTTCGAACCCTTCCCCTACAGCGCTTTAAAATTGCCGTTCACGTGAGTGAGCGGCTTTTTTGTTTTAATGAACTTATATCACTAGGTAACTATTCGCCACGGCGGATTCTAACCCTTCCACGAAATTTATTCGCCGCGGTGAAGCGCTTTAAAATTGCCGTTCACGTAAGTGAGCGGCTTTTTTGTTTTAATATGGTTTTAAGATTTAAACACTAAGGACACAAAGGAAAATCAGGAAATTTAAACAAGTTTACACCGCTCACAGCGAATCTTCAAGTTACAAACACTAAGAACACAAAGTAAAAAGCAAACTGTCTAAAACAGCATTCTACTCCTCCGTGTTCCCCGTGTTTCCAAAGTATAATGCACAACTAACAATCAGTAAATGCATCAGCAACTAATTCTATCACTCCGTGTTCTCTGTGTTAAGAAAACCTTTAACCATTTATCTTTGCCGCAATGGCACAAAAAAAACTAATAAGATTTAATCAAATAAGAGAGTTCTCCAATACTCTAGAAAATCCTGAAAATATTTCTGGCAAATGGAAAGAGCATTTTGGTAATGAAAAAAAAAATACTCTTGAGCTAGCTTGTGGTAGAGGAGAGTATACCGTTGGGCTTGCAGAGATGCACCCTGAAAGAAATTTTATTGGCGTTGACTTAAAGGGGAACAGGATTTACATCGGAGCAAAATACGCCCTTCAAAAAAATCTAAATAATGCTGCGTTCCTCAGATGCTTCATAGAGCAAATAGATAATTTTTTTTCTCCAAAAGAAGTAGAAGAAATTTGGATAACATTTCCTGATCCTCAACTGCGTACTTCTAAAGCAAAAAAAAGACTAACCCATCCTAGATTTCTGAGGCTATACCAAAAGTTCTTAATTCCAGGCGGCCGCATTAATTTAAAAACAGATTCTCCTGCCTTATATGAATTTACAAAGCTCGTGATTGATAGATATGGCTTGCAGTTACACACAGATTTTGATGATGCTTACAAGCAAACTAAAATGCCAGAACTCGCTATCAGAACGCACTACGAAGGACTAGATATAGCTAAGAGCTCTAAAATATTCTTTTTAAGTTTTACCTTACCAGAAGAAATCCCTAACCTTGACGAAGCATTTTATGCTTACCTAAAAGAAACTGAACCCAATGAAGAAACGCTTGCAGGAAGATGACATTTATTTTAATGCAGATGGAATGATGGTATTTACTGCGGAGTATTTACTAGAACGAAATTTTTGTTGTGGTAATGGCTGTTTGCATTGCCCCTACGATTATAAAAATGTACCAGAGCCAAAAAGAACTAAGCTTTTAGAAGAAAGAAAAATACAAGATGATGGAAAAGCAAACCGCTAAAAAGGCATATACATTCTTCGAAGATGTATATGCTGTAGTGCGACAAATTCCTAAAGGGAGAGTTACAAGCTACGGCGCCATCGCTAATTATCTAGGAACTAAACTAAGTGCCCGTATGGTAGGCTGGGCTATGAATGCAGCACATACGACCATCCCAAAAGTGCCAGCACATCGTGTAGTAAATAGGAACGGAATGCTTACTGGCAAAGCACATTTTTCTACACCGACAAAGATGCAAGAGTTATTAGAAAAGGAAAAGATAATGGTGAAGGATGAAACGGTTCAAAATTTTAAGGAGTTATTTTGGAATCCTGAGGAGATGGGATAGTTATGAAAGTCAGAATTTCTTTCTTACATAGTAATAATCGCAAAAAATGAATAAATTCAATTAGAGCTCAACCAATGTGTGATAGAGTTTTTGAAACCTTAGTCTATCGGAGGTTGGGCATTTTACCACAGATTGATTAATATCATAATATTGATATCGAAGCCATTTTCCTTTGTAGGTTATGGCTATATTAAAAGTACTTCTATCGTTGTCGTTCAATAATGCTGCTTCTTTTAATTCCTCCTCTCTACAGCCTTCATTATTTGAGGGAATTGTAAGCGAATTAAAAATATCCAAGTTCTTTAAAAAACGATTGCCTTCGCTTTTTAATCTATAAAATCTCGTTTCCCCAATTTTAAAATCTTTGACCGAGGAAGTTCCCTTTCTTGTTACAGGAATAAGGAAGGAGTCTGTTGAAATATATTTATCATAAACTTTGACGACTTTGAAACTGGTAGTAACAGTTACAAATGTTGGATTTTCGAACAAATAGAATGTCAACTGATTATCTTTATAAGGTATGATTATTGGTAACAGTACATTTGAATCTACCTTTAATCCCTGCCTTGAAATACAATTCTTAAGTCGTTTTGTAACACGACAAGAGTAAATTAAAGCACCTATAAAAAAGAATAATATTATTTTTATTATTGGCATTCCATAGAAAGATTAGACGAGGTCTATGAAGTTAGAAAATGGTTAGAAAACAGTTTGTTCATTAGACTACTTTGTAAATTATAAATACTTTTATAAAGCAACGTCTCCCGAAAGAGACGTTCCAAAAATCATCTATATTAAAATTACTCCACCTCCAGTCCCCAATCTCTTCCCTTATCCGTCGCCGGCACACCATTCACAATCCAACTTGCCGGCTTTGCACCCTTCAAATAATAATCAAAAAATTGACCTAGTCGAACTGATAAATCTTTTCTATTCTTTCTTTGTACAAGATTATGATCTTCGCCATTGTATTGTAAGAGCCAAGCTTTCTTATCCAAGCGTTTTAGGGCAGTAAACATTTCTATACCTTGGTACCATGGCACAGAGCCATCTGCATCGTTGTGCATAATAAGTACTGGCGTAGTAACCTTATCCATTTTAAACAGCGGAGAGTTTTTAATATAAAGGTCTGGTCGCTGCCAAAGGGTAGCACCTATTCTACTTTGTGTTTTCTCATATTGGAATTGACGATTAAGGCCTGTACCCCAGCGAATACCACCATAAGCACTTGTCATATTCACAACCGGAGCTCCTGAACCTGCCGCTTTAAAAATATTGGTTCTTGTAATTAGATAAGCCACTTGGTAGCCACCCCAACTCTGTCCTTGAATGGCCATATTGCTGCTATCAATCCATTTGTATTTTGATAAATCTTTGGCAGCACTCACCACACTATTGTAAGCACTTTCTCCTGGCTCTCCATCTTTATAATAAATATTAGGATCAAAAACAATGTACCCATTGCTAACAAACCAAGGAATGTTTATTGTAGATGCACTAGGAGCCGGAGCTCTATAATTATACAGTCCATCCGCATCTCTCTCATAGAAATAAAATATAACAGGATACTTTTTATTTACATCAAAATTTTCTGGCTTATACAAAATTCCTTCACTCATTTTCCCATCAAACATTTTCCATTTGTATAACTCAGCTGTTAGCCAATTATAATCCTTTTGCTGCTCAGCCACATTCGTTACTTTCTTCAATTGGTTGTATTCTGTACCCTTATATAATTCGCTTGCAGTAATATCTGTTTGACTTATTAAGAAAGCAGCGCTATTTTTTGCTTTCAACATTGTAGAATAACCTTGCTTTTGCAGCATTACATTTAACGGCACTCCAGCTTGTTCTACAGAACGTAGAGCAAAACCTCCTTGCTTGGTTAATTTATTTTGAATGGTCAAAACGATCACTTCATCCGTGTTGATAAATCTTTTCTCTCTATCAAGATTTACATAATCCATCGCTATCTTATTAGCTTTACCATAACCAGCAGTAAGATTAATAGGTGCTGTGACTGCCTCTGGGTCTATCTTCCATAGATCATACACATCATTTACCATCATAGCTTCGTCATTACCTATCCAGTTTGGTCTGCCAGCTGGGCTCGGATAATCTGGTACGTCATTTTCTACATCATACAGTGGCTCCTTAATTTTTGCAGAAACATTTTTAACAGCAGCAGTTGCCACATTATAAGTAAAATAATTTCTTTGAATAGGGTCATACCAATACACATATTTACCTTTTGGGGAAGGTGCCATATTTACCAAAGTATTTTTTAAGATTAATTTTCTTGCTCCAGTATTTAAGTCAATAATGTAAGCAGTATTCTTCTGCCTACCTGACCATTGTTGCTCTTTTCTATTCCCCATTGAAGATTCTGCTAGTACCCAACTTGCATTTCCTTCATCCACTATAGTTATATTTTCTGCATCTTCATTTCCTAATTGTGTCATCTGTTTTGTGGCAGGAAAATAAACAGAGGTATAGCTCTTCTTTAATTCTCTATCAAGTTGCTTTAATTGTTGTGGCTGTAAATAATCATCATTAGTTGTCCATACATCTAGCCTAGCTAATTCAAAATCCACAAGGTTAGTATCTACGGCAGCCATAATAGGTGCGATACCAAAAAATAATTTAGACCCATCCTTACTAAAA
>JBBRHK010000123.1:0-7999 GCA_038222815.1 Chitinophagales bacterium | reverse complement strand
GATGTATAGTCGTAATAACTATATCTTAACGAGCGCCATTTTAACTTTTAATACTATTTTCTGTCTGTAGATTGTCTTATTATTGTTGAATAGCCTTTATGAAGAATTTTATACTCATCTTATTAATAATTATTTCAAAATCTGTATCTGCTCAAAAGATTGATAGCATTTATGTAAATCTATATACAGATAGCTTGAAAAAAGGCACGCATAATTACATAAGTGTAGATGGTCTGTTATCCAATGGTCGCTATCTTCCTTTAGATTCTACCAAAATAATTTTCACTTCAGATTATGGATATTTCTCAGGAAATTCTTTGGTGATTCCTATCGATTATAAGCAGAGAAAAGTACTTATAAAGGTACAGTTGAAGGAAAACAAGAAGGTCTGCAAGGAATTTGATATGTATATCAAGACCGCTGCAGACCCAGAGCTTCCTTCAGAAGCCGAAATATTAAAAACCGAACCTAAAAAGACCAAGAAGAAAAAATCTTCTCTTTTTAATTAAGCAAACTTTTTTGCATCTTCTAAAAACTTAGCAAGACCGCTATCCGTAAGTGGATGCTTCAATAATCCTAGTATAGAATCTAGCGGACAAGTACATACATCTGCACCTGCTTCGGCACACTTAATGATATGATTTGGGTATCTAATAGACGCAGCGAGAATCTCAGTGCTATATCCTTGAATTGTAAAAATATGTCTGATTTGGTTGATCAAATCCATACCATCCCACCCTATATCATCTATCCGTCCTATAAAAGGAGAAACATAGCTAGCACCTGCTTTTGCCGCTAAGATTGCCTGCCCTGCGTTAAATATCAAGGTACAGTTGGTGCGAATACCATTGTCTGTAAACCATTTGATAGCTTTTATACCATCTTTAATCATTGGTACTTTTACCACTATATTTTTATGCAAAGCCGCTAGCACCTTGCCTTCAGCAATAATACCGTCAAAGTCAGTCGATATTACTTCTGCACTAATATCACCATCTACCAATTCACATATTTTCACATAATGGGCATTCACGGCTTCTTTACCCTTGATACCTTCCTTCGCCATCAATGATGGGTTCGTGGTTACGCCATCCAATATTCCTAGCTCGTGGGCTTCCTTTATTTGATCAATATTTGCTGTATCAATAAAAAATTTCATTGTGTTTTATTTAAAGTGTAGATAATGACAAATGTAAAAAATAAAAATCGGGCAGCAGCAGGAAAAAATTAGGAAAAGAAATCTTCTTGGTTTATTGAAGAAAAAAGTATAGGCACAAAAAATGGCAAGTTACTTACATCGCACCGCTCAACCATCTACCCTTGCTACCTTCCGGTCCTGGGGGAATTCAACAGGAGCTGGTCGTATAAGACTTGCCGATGCAAATATAGTGCAATGAAAAGTTTTATGCAAATGAACCCGAGAAATTTTTATAGAAATTATTTGTCAAAAAGGATTAAAACCTAATCCCTGGCCTATCTCTTCTAGAATTTAGCTGAGTAACCCCAATAATCCTGTCACACCTATCTGAAAAATCCCGATAGTACAAAATCACAGTGTAAGAATTTTCTGTTTCAAAATAATTACCTTCAAATTCATTGCCGAATTTGGTTGCCGCATTACCTGTAGCATAGGTATAATTATAATAGCCTTGTTTTAAAAATGCTTTAGTTTCATACCATCCCTTTTCCTCGTTATAAGTCATACGCCACTCGTCTGATTGTGCATAATTAGTAAAAGAGGCTACTAAATATACATCATCCTTTAGCTTTTTCGATGCAAACTTAAAATGAACTGTAGCATAATCGCCTTGTGTGAATGGATTGCGCTGCTCATAGGTTCTAAGCTCATACATTCCGTTCAAATCAGGAAAATAGACATATCGTTGAGCACTTTTATCAACATCCGTTTTTAAGAAAATTTCTGTACTTTTTACTCCAAAATCTGCAGAGTCTACCCTATCGCTTAGTAACCGCAGACTTGTTAAGTCGATCCACCGCCACTCTTTACCTGCAGGAAATACAGCTAAATCATTTCTAGTAAATTCTAAAATATTACCTCTGATGAAACTTGAAGCTATATCTCTTAAACTATTGTCCCATCTATTATTTTGAAGAACCACAGCCTTTACCTGTTGCGCTGCGCTAAAGGAATTTATGCCAAGTAGAGCTGCAGAAAATTTCAACTGCTGATGCGTATAAAATAAGGAACTATTAAAGGGTTGAATTACCTCAGCGCTCAACTTAGCGTTCTCTTCTGCTACAATAAACTGCTTTGTAAAAACTAATTTACTCGTGTCTCCATCCAAAAAAACTTTAAGCAAATAATTGCCAGACTTTGTAGGAGCGGCATTATTATCTGGGAAGGCTACCTGGTAATGCGTATAATTTGTAAGCGCAATATTTGAATTTCTGTAAGTAGTTATCCTGTTAGTGGTAAAACCTTTAGTGTAGTCAAAGGGATTAAGATTACAGGCTACCCAGTTATAATCACAAAGTACAAAATTGAAATAGTAATTCTTGTAACCACCATCTAGGTCATCAAATTCTAATTGTAATTTCTGACTACTATTTAAAGTAAGAATAGGAAACCCCTGTTGATTACCGGCGGTAAATAATTGTGCAGAGGCTATGTATGGCTTTACTGTTTTAGATACGTTCTGCGCATCAGCTTTAAGAAAACTAAAAAAGAGTAAAAACAAAAAACAGCAAACGGCTCTCATAGGTTGTTGAGGTATTTTCAATTACTTTTGAAGATACCAAATAATAATGTATTGAATCTGCCTTTTTTCATTGCGAAGCGCCTTGCAATAGTAAAACAGAAAACTTTTAGCAAATTTATAATAACTCTTGCCGTTACTGCTACCGCAATAAGCGTTGCTGTGATGATTGTAGCGATGAGTTTTGCTAATGGCTTCCAGTCTGTCATAAGCAATAAGGTGTTTAGTATGTGGGGGCACGTGCGGGTGATGAATAGCTTTGACGATAAAATTACAACCGCCGAAGAACAACCTACCCTAGCAGATACCGCCATCGAAAAACAGCTTTTCTTTACAAAGGGAGTACAATCTGTACAGCCTTATGCTTCAAAAACAGCCATCTTAAAATTTAATACGGAAATAGAAAGCATATTATTTAAAGGTGTGCAGTCAGAAGAAATGTTTAAAAGAATGCAGCCCTTTCTCTTAGAAGGCAGGTGGCTGAGATACGATACAAGTGGCTACAGTACTGAGATAAATATTAGTAAATATATTGCTGATAGGTTAGAGATAAAAGTAAATGATAGCCTAATTGTTTATTTTTTTAAACCGGATGGTTCTAAGAAAGCAAGAAAGCTAAGTATTGCAGGAATCTATAAAATAGGCATAGAAGAATTTGACAAAGGCTTTGGAATTTGTGATATTAATCTATTGCGAAGAATTAATGATTGGGAACCTTCGCAGATTGGGGGTTACGAAGTATATCTCAACGATTATAAGAGAATAGACAGCCTTAGTGAACAGATATACAGCGAACTTCCGCAAGGCTGGTATGCAAGAAGTCTCAAAGAACTCAACCCTCAAATCTTTGACTGGCTTGGGTTACAAGACCAATTAAAATCTATACTTCTTGTAATTATGCTCATAGTAGCTGTGGTAAATATGATTACTTGCTTGATCATTTTGGTACTAGAGCGCACCAGTATGACTGGGATATTAAAAGCAATTGGCGCAAGTGATATCAGTATCAAAAAAATATTTTTATACAATACAAGTTTTATTGCGCTAGCAGGAATTCTATTAGGCACTGCCTTAGGATTATTGATATGTTTTATACAACAGAAAACAGGATTTATAAAGTTGAATGAAGAAGCCTATTTTATGAGAGTTGCAGAAGCTAAGATCAATTGGTGGCAGGTTATAGGTATAGACTTAATTACGTTGATAATATGTATGATAACCCTGCTCATTCCTGTATTACTGGTAAAAAAGGTTAATGTCGTGAAAGCGATTCAATTCAGATAAATCTAATGGCTGAAAAAGTCTGATATTTGCCACTTAATCATAGAAAATGAAATTTTTAATCGCCTTAGGCTTATTGTTCTTAATGTCTTGCGGTGGCAGCCAAAAACTACGCAACAATATGCAAGCTGTAGATGCCTCTGCCGTAACTAAAAGTTTTAGAAACGTAGTAGAAGGTGTAAACAATAGTTATTTTGAAATCAAAGAAAATGGTTATTTTGATTCCTATCGTCTCCTTTTTGATAGTGTAAAAAATACTCGCTACGCCGGCACTTACACAACCACAGCAGGAAGCGATACCCTTAGGCTGCAGTTTTTCCAAAAGAAAGGTGAAAGAATTCTCGGCAGCAAAGCCATAATTTCTGGCGAGAACATTATTTTTTTCAAATAGGTTTTTCTATTACTTTTTTATGCGTAATATATACTCCGCCAAGAATAACTAGCATACTTAGCACTTGTAAAGTATTAATAGCTTCTCCGTACCAGCTCCCCAAGAGCAAGGCCACAACTGGCATGGCATAGGTAACCATAGATGCAAAAACAGTTCCCGATCTCTTTAACAACATATAGAAAAGAAAACTCGCTAACGCTGTACCTAAAACTCCTAATACTGAGGAGGCAGCAATACTTTTTAAAACTATAGGAGAAAGCAAGTCTTTCTCAAAAAAGCCAGTAAAATAAAGGACTGCTAAAGCTGGCAAGGCACAGGTAGAAAGGGCTACTGCTACAATTTGGAGACTTGGAATTTTAAGTAAATATTTATTTACAAGATTCACATTAGCACCATAACACATTGTTGCAATGACAACAAGCAACACCATAATAAATTTAGAACCATCATCATTGTCAGCTCGTGATAAATACAGCAGCATACTACCTGCAAAAGCAATACACATTCCAAGTATTTTTATTTTAGGGATTTTATTCTTAAAAAAGAGTATACCAAAAAGAATGACGAATACTGGCGTTAGCGAATTGAGAACGCCGGCAGCAGAACTACTGATACCAGTTTCTGCAGCGCAAAAAAGATAGGCGGGGATAAGACTACCAAGCAAGCCACTTAGAATCACTATTGATAATTTTCCTTTGGGAATAGAAAATATATACCTAATGGTAATAGGCAATAGGACAATCCCAGCGGATACAACCCTTAACGAGGCCACTTGTGTAAAGCTTAAACCGATAAGCCCTTCCTTCATTAGTACGAAGCTACTTCCCCATATTATAGACAGCGTGATAAATAACACCCAATCCCAAAAACCATTTTTCCTCAATTCAAAATATTTACTCTTTTAAAAAGTGCAAATTTCTCCTAATTTCTGTGGATAATAAGATTTTATTTTTCAAACCAAATTTCTACATTCGTCTTTATTCACTTACACTAAAACTATCAATTATGGGAATGATCAAAGAATTTAAAGACTTTATTGCTAAAGGAAATGCAATGGATCTAGCCGTGGGTGTGATTATTGGCGCAGCCTTTGGCAAAATTGTGTCTTCACTTGTAGAGGATGTAATTACCCCAGCCGTTCTTAATCCTGCATTAAAAGCAGCAGGAGTAGAAAAGATTGCAGACCTGAAAACAGAAGGTGGTATTTTGTATGGTCAGTTTCTTTCTGCTGTACTAAGCTTTCTTGTTATTGCTTTTGTAATCTTTCTAATTGTAAAAGGATTGAATAGTATGAAAAAGAAAGAAGAAGCCGCAGCACCACCTGCACCAAGTTCCACAGATGTATTACTTATGGAGATTAGGGATAATCTTAAAAAGTAATTTCGGTTGAAGACATATTTATAAATGCAGCAACTGATATCTACTAGTTGCTGCATTTCTCATTTATTTACCTCCAACAATATTTAAAATGAAAACAATCCTAGTTATTCTGTTACTGCTTGTTATTTCTACAAGCTCTTTTGCACAAGATAAAGGCATCAGAGCCTTAAAGGATGACGCTGCTAAAACATTAAAGAAAGACCCAACAGATACTAGCAAAGCCAATTGGAAGAAAGGTGGTTCACTAGCTTTAAATCTAAATCAAGGGTCATTGACGAATTGGAGCGCAGGTGGCGAAAATTTTTCTCTCTCGCTCAATAATTATTTAAATCTTTTTGCATTTTACAAAGAAGGAAAACATAGTTGGGACAATAACCTTGACTTAGCCTATGGCATTGTAACGACTACAAGCCTTGGTATGAGAAAAGCCTCCGATCGAATTAATTACTTCTCCAAATACGGTAGAGAATTAAAGCCCAAATTATCTTTAGCTGGTCTCGTAGATTTCAGAAGTCAATTTGCTAATGGATTTGCCTACTCTAAAACTAGTGCAGGTCTAGACACTCAAGCAATTACAAGTAAAACGCTGCAACCAGCATATATACTTACCTCTTTAGGTCTAGACTATAAGCCTAATAAAGATCTAAGTATATTCATCTCACCTATTACTGCTAGATGGATTGTAGTAGGTAGTCAGGAGCTAAAGGCTATTTATAATGTTCCGCTCAATAAATCTGCTAGGCAAGAATTGGGTGCATTTGCCTCAATAAACTATTTAAAAGCACTAAATAAAACAGTAACGTATAAGTCAAAACTTGATTTATTTAGCAATTATAAAAGCAATCCTCAAAATGTAGATATATTTTTTACTAATGTGCTTACTGCGAAGCTGATGAAATACATCAATTTTTCCCTTAATGTAGATTTGATATATGATGATGATATTGCCAATACAAAGCCAGGTAGAGGTCCTGCACCGCAAATTTTACAATTAATGGGGGTAGGATTTGCCTATAACTTAGGCAAATAAAATAATACTATAGCCTCAACATAAATAATTAAGATAAAGGGAATATATATTAGCCAGTTCCCTTTATCTTTTCCCAAATCCGCAGTAGCTTTTGTGCATAAGTGACAAAAAGAAAACCCTACAATTTCTGTATTTTCGCCTTTAAAATATACTCTTTTGGAAGCTACATCTTACCATATAAAGCTCGATCAGTTCGAAGGGCCATTTGACCTACTCCTATTTTTTATAGAAAGAGATGAGTTAGACATTTATAATATTAATATCACCGGTATTACAAATGACTTTTTGCACTTCATCAAAGAATCTAAAGACCTTAATATAGAGCTCAGTAGCGAGTTTATCCTTTTTGTGAGCACGCTGATGCGTATCAAAGCGAAGATGCTTATCCCAAGGAAAGAACTAGATGAATCTGGTAATGAAATAGATCCTAGACAGGAACTAATAGATAAGATATTAGAATACAAAAAATTTAAAGAAGCTAGCGCAAAAATGGCTGAGCTAGAAGCTGAGCGCAGTTTGATGATTAAGCGGGGTAATTTGCAAAAAGAATTAGCCTCGATAGGAGAAGAAGCAGGTGAAGGAACGGAGATACAAACCGTTACCTTATTCAAGTTGATGAAGGCTTTTGAAAAAGTTATTCAAAGGGTGCAGGAACGAACCTTTAAGCCTGTACATACTGTTATGCAGTTTAACTACACAATGGAGGAGGTTAGAGCTGGCTTACTTCAGCTTGCGGAACAAGAGCAATCCCTATCTTTTGAGGCGATGTTTGAAGTATGTCAAGATAAAATTCACGCTATTTTTATGTTCTTAAATCTTCTAGAACTCATACAATTAAAATATTTAGAAATTCTTGTGGGAGAAGGCAAAAACAACTTTATTGTAGAGTTTAATACTGATAGGCAAGAAGATGCTAGCACTGCTTTGACTAGTGAAGACTTGTATAAATATAATTAAGCCTCTATTAATATTCAGATATTTACCCCATCTTTTTTGCTTTGCTAATCCATTGTCGGATAAATTGTCAGATATTCAATGTTGGCACATTGATTGCTTAACTACTAGAAATTTATAAAGATGAAAACATTACTAGTACGTAAAGAAGACAGGGGTTCTGCAAACCACGGATGGTTAAAAGCCAATCATTATTTTAGTTTTGGAAGCTATAGAAATGACAAGATGGTCCATTTTGGAGCGCTT
>JBBRHK010000122.1:0-8016 GCA_038222815.1 Chitinophagales bacterium | reverse complement strand
CAGATATGCCTCTACAACCTTGGCGCACCGGAAAGGTGATACGTATAGAACAACAAACAGAAACTACTCGTAGATTTTTTATAGAAGTTCCAGAGCTGGAAGCATTTGATTTTAAAGCCGGTCAATTCGTAACCCTTGATTTACCAATTCACGAAAAGCCAGCTAGGCGACTGCGTAGTTATTCGATAGCTAGTTGCCCTAATGGAACTAATGTTTTTGAATTGTGTATCGTATTACTCGAGGGTGGCGCTGGTACAACTTATTTGTTTAACGAAATAAAAGAAGGAAGTGAGATTACACTTCGTGGGCCGGTAGGCGTTTTTACTTTGCCAGAAACGATTGAGAAAGATTTATTTTTTATCTGTACGGGTACTGGTATCGCACCTTTCAGAAGTATGCTGCAGGATATAAAGAACAAGAACGTTCCCTATAAATCTATGTACCTGCTGTTTGGCACTAGATACAAAAAGGATATTTTATATTTTGACGAGTTAAAAGCGCTTGCTGATTCTATGCCTAATGTACACTACCTACCTACACTCAGTAGAGAAAATTGGAAAGGACCACAAGGCTATGTACATCCCTTGTACGAGGCTATCGTAAATGAAAAACGTTCAGCTGATGGGGAACTCCCTGCTGCACAATTTTATCTTTGCGGCTGGAAGAATATGATTGACGAAGCCAAGGAAAAAATCATGGCTTTGGGCTACGATAAAAAATCAATCCATCAAGAGTTGTACGGCTAAAATTGGTATCCAATACTTAGACCGCCGCTAGGAAAAAACTTTTCAGCATTATAGAAGGGAGTAAGTCCTAATCGCCAATTTATATTTCCTTTCTTGGGAATTCTTCTATACATTAATGCAGCATTGTAGTATAAGTGATCATTGCTACCATCCGTTTCTAAGAGTTCAATTCTTTTACTAGTATAAGTGGCACCAACGCCAAGTTCTATGGCTGAGGTAGAGCCATTAATTTGATACACATAATTTATTTGGGCCGGAATAGTAAGCACTACTATTTTATTAAAACCAGGATTAGTAGTTGATTGGTTAAATTTTGATTGCAAATGAAATCCTGTACCAACCCTATATCCAAACCCGGAATTTGATTTTGAAATGCGTTGGTCAAAGTTGGCAGAGAAGGCTACACCAGCTCCAGCTAGCTCGGCATAAATAGATTTATTTTTCACTTTTTCCGTTTGTGCCAATCCTAATATAAAAGAAAACATCAATCCTAAAAAAATAGCGTATTTCATATTTATTTGATATTGAAAAGGTGAATACTGTAAAGCTATTACATATTATTGCTAAAATAAAAAAAGGCTATGTACAGAAGTACATAGCCTTTTTAACTCTTATTCTTTCTTAGAAATTGAACCCTACACTTGCTGCAGCAGAAGGCTGAATAAGCTGCTTGCCTATTATTGGTGTGAAACCTAATCTCCAAGAGAAGCCGCCATTAGTGGGCATTCTACGATACATAAAAGAAGCCGTGCCGTAAACCTTGCCTTTTTCATTGTCCTCATAAAAGTCAAGAAAATTAGCGTTTCTACCAACGTATGTTGCGCCACCGCCTACTTCCAATGCACTTTTAGAACCTTCTTTTCCAAAAATATAATTTAGTTGAAGCGGGATAGTAATGGAGGAAATGCTCCTTCCATTACCATTGTAAACATATCCCCCTGTGATTGGGTCATAGTAACTATTATCATCGTAGCCAGTTGTAAATCCAATTCCAATCCTTCCTCCAAAACCAAAAGAACTGGTTTTCTTAAATCTCGTATCATAGTTTACAGAGAACAAAATACCAGGGCCACCTAGCTCTGCAATAAAACTACGATAGGGAGTTATGGTAGGGGTTTTTTCTTGCGCAAATACGCAAATACTTGAAACGCTTAGAGCAAGTACGGCAATCATTTTTTTCATAAAGGGTTGTTTAAGGTTTAGGGTAGTTGAGAAATGATTTCTCTACAATAGAAATTACAGACTGTAATTTATGCAGGGATGCTGCTAGCCATTTGTTAATTAAAACAAAATTGAAATAAGCCTATGCTGCTAGCTTTCAGAAAGATAACTCTCCAAAATATAAATATATGTCCTGTCAAGGCGGCATCAATAAACGATAGAAAAGAAAAATGATTGCCCTCCGTCTCGGCGGACACGATTGTAAAGCAGGTAAAATTCGTGCAAATCAGCGTAGTTTGCTTCCGTCTAATCCGTGTGCCAACAACCCTTTAAATAGAAAAAACCGCACATTAAAAAATATGCGGCTTTAAAAAATGGATACAATTTATTCTGTCACTTTTATCCTCACACCCTCACTATGACTCGTAAACTCTGGCGCATACATACATTGTATGCTCGTAATGCCATTACTAAAATCTCCTGTGTGTGTCACAAACATTGGATATTCAAAAACGTAAGTACCTTTTGGTAGCCAAGAGAAAAAGAAATTAGTGGAAGCATCTTTAGTGCTTTCATAATATCCAAGTCCATCTTGATATTTGTATTGGCTGATTACATTTACAGGTTCTGTTCCCGCTGCTCTCATATCTTTCATATGCACATATTCCATATCTCTATCTGCTCTGAGTTCTATCCGCACTTTTATTTTGTCGCCCACTTTTAAAGTAGCGTTATCTTTTAATTCCACAAGGATTGGGCCTTTATCACTATTCTTTTCTAAGTATAATTTCTTCACCAATTTTAGTGGTGTTGCAGCCATCGTAACTTTATCTAGGTCTTCAAAGTACTGCCAGTAAACTGCACCCCAACTTGTAGACTTCGCAGCCTCAGCACTTGTGTTCACTAGGTTTACTTGTATATCACCCATCGCTGGCGTAACCTTTTCGCCTTCTATTTTTTGTTTGAAATATCCAGTTCCGGGTTCCGAATTATCAGAAGATTGAATGACGGTGTTACCCAATTTAATAGTTACATTTTTCTCTTCGGCTAACCAGTTTGATCCTGTTAGCAATAAAGCGTAACAAGCCTCAGCAGTAGCTTTTGTCGTTTTCCAATTCTGTGTTTGCTTTTGCTTGAGCAACCAAGTTTTTAAGTCATTTACTAGTGCATCATTTTTAGTTACCTCAGAGAATGCTTCTATCAGCAATGCCTGACTTTCTATTGGGGATTGGTACCAGTAGTATCCACCTGTATTTAGTTCCTTCCAATACATTCCCATTTCTTCATTGGTTATAGAATTTTCTTGCAATGATTTCACAATCGCTTTTGCAGTGATGGCATCTGTACTTCTGTTTTGAGTCAATGCAATCATTGCCTGCATATACTTTGACTGAGAGAACCAATACTTTTTCTCCTGACCATAATAATAATCGTAGGCAATTTTATTAGTAGCACCTACTGGTTTATTTTTAAAGAAACTGCGCATATATAAATATTGTATTGCAGTTTGGCTGAGGTTGTTATCCGTAAGCTTCGCCTTGTACTTTAAAAGATTTTTGTAATCGTCTGTGATGCGTGCATCAAGGTAAGGCACAGCTTTGTCGATGATGGTCTGTAATTTATCTTGGTCAGATGAAGACAGCATTTTTAAATTCATCAAATGTCCAATACCTGTGATGATGTACTGTGTGATGTATCTATCATCAGGACCACCTTTAAACCAACTGAAACCTCCATTTGGCGATTGCATTTCTTTCAGCTTATTAAAAGTTTTATCAGCTTGCTCGGCTAGTTTTACCGCATTGAAAAGAAGGCCAATATTCTTCTTCTGCTCGTTTTCATTTTGCGCTTCCAATACCCAAGGTGTTTCTTGCAGCATAGCATATTTAAGTTCTTCATTCTTTTGAAGATTGCTCAGTAAAGCATCGCTACTGCTACTTTCCTTTGCAGCCCATTTATCGAACACTGCTTTTATCTTCGGCATTGATTTTACAATATTGCTTGCGATTGTATTTGCATAATATCTATTAAAGTTTTGCTCTGCACATTCGTATGGGAACTCCATAAGATAAGGCAAAGCTTGCACCGCATACCAGGCCGGATTAGTACTATACTCTACAGTGATAGATTGATGCGTTAGTGTCGCAGAATTCTTTTCTGAATTTTTTAATTTATCAAAACTGAATGTTTTACTTGTTGTATTTCTTAGGTTAATAGGTAAGGCTTCGGTCACTAGCATTCTATTGCTAAGTACCGGAATGGTGGACGCCTCTCCATCGCTGTAAACGTTGCCAGTACTATCTTTCGTAGTAGAAACTGCGGTTACTTTATAATACAATGCACTATTAAAATTAGTAGCAACATTGATTGGGAATTTTACCACAGTACTTTGCCCTGCAGCAACGGTAAAGTATTGACTCGGAAAAACATTCTGAAATAAACCATCTACAGGTTTGTTAGTAGCAGCATCTATCAATTCTAATGCAGCAACTCCTGTTATTTCTTTGTCCGTCACATTCACAACCTTTGCAGAGAATTCCATTGCATCGCCTTCTCTCATAAATCTTGGCGCATTGGGTTGTATGAATAATGGCTTCTGTGTGATGAGTGTACGCTCACTGTAGGCACTCGCCAATGATGGCGTATGGGCAAGGGTCATCATCTTCCATTTAGTCAATGCCTCTGGCATTGTAAAAGAAAAACTGATTTCACCCTTATCATTAGTGTGAAGATCTGGGAAGAAGAAAGCGGTTTCATTTAGATTTGTTCTTACTTGGAGTGATGGTTTAGGTTTTGCTGGAGATATATCTATCTCATCAATTGTACCATCTGCATCAAAAGCTGCAGAATCAGACTCTACACTAATACCTGATACCTTTCCTTCCAAAGCAACAATTGGTGAAGCAGATTTCTCCATATTCATTTTGTCTCTAGTCATAGTCGCAGCTCCCGTTGCCATTTCTCGTCTATACCTATAGCCTTCTGACTCCCAGCCGTTCCTAACTAAATCTTCGTATCCAACTTGTGGATAATCTATATAGGTTCCTCCCGCCGTTTTATAACTAGTAAGACTGAGACTTTTGAAATTTTTACTACTAAAAGATCTGCCAGAATAAATACTTGGCCATAGCGAAGAAAGACTTCTCCAACTCTGTGGTTTAAACTGATCCAATGAAGCATCATACATACTTATCAATGCCTCTGCATTTATTTTATCTGCCTTATCTCCTGTAATTTTTATGCTCCATTTTTCTTCGCTGCCGGGTAAAACTTTATCTCTAAAACTGGTGTATTCAATATTCAATTCTTTATTGGTCCAAGGCACATTGATGGCTTCATTGTGATAATACACTCTATTATTTTTTACAAAGAATAAATTCAAATACATACCTCCTCTGTCTTTTTCTTCAATGGCGATTTGTTTTTTGAATGGCATTTTATCAGTGATAGAAAAGGATTGATTTGTTTTCTCCTCGCCCATTTTTGTATGCACTTCGTTAAGCCATATTTTATTATAGGCTGTATTGTAGCTAAGGTCCACTTTCTCCCCAGGCTCTAAGGTTTCTTTATCTTTTATAATGGTAAAAGGCTTACTGTTGCTAGCTTTATCGCTTACCAGTTCAATTATTTTTTCTGCTTTTACTGCCTCACCATATTTGTCAGTTGTTGTTACTGTTATTTTATACCAACCATCATTGAGTTTAAGATCTGGTAAGTTCCAATTGCCATTTTTATCGGTACTAATGTTTTGACCATACACGACTTGTTTTAAAGGAAAAGTAGCTGGTTCATTTTCATCATCATACACATCGTAAGGGAATAGTGCATAGTATTCTTGCTTCTGCATTACAAATACATCTGGCTTTTCCCAATATCGATTTCTAAATATTTTATCGGGTGCGGACAATTGACTAATGCTTACATCTGCTTTTGTGGTTTCTGCGATGCCGTTAATGTTTGTCGAACTCAGCACTAATTTTGAAAAATCTTTTGCAGCTACTTTTTCTCCGCCACTTATATTTAATACCAAGGCCTGGTACGCTACGGCGATACTGGTAGATTGACTTCTGGTTTCTCCATTCGCATCTGTTACGTCTGCACTTACCTCGTAGTAAAAAGTCGGCTGATTTTTTTTGTCTGCTTTTTCATCAGGTAAGGCTTTGAAAGTAACCTTGAAAATTCCCTCTGCATCAGTAGTTGCTATACCGTTGGCTATCTCTACATTCTCTCCCCGGCCATATATTGATCTTCCCCAGCCCCACCAAATAGGATATTGCACCCTGCGCACTACTCTGTAGCTCACCTTTGCACCATCAATATTATTACCAGCATAACCTTTCGCATTTCCTGTTACAAGAATGCTATCATTTACTCTGTAAGTACCTTCTGGTTTCTTTATTTCTACCTCAAATTTTGGTCGCTTGTATTCTTCAACGCTAAAGCTCATCACACTGTTTGTTGTACTATCTCTTAGTGTAAAGTTTCCATTAAGTAAGCCTTGTGGTAAATCAAAACTTCCGCTGTAAGAACCGTATTCATTGGTTGTAACAGAAATGCTTTTTTGTTTTTGGTAATTAGCATCAAAGACTAGAATTTTTGTTTTAAAATTAGTCGCAGGTTTTGTTTCCTTGCCATCACCAAATCTTGTAACTACAATGCCTTTAAAAAATACTTTTTGCCCCGGACGGTAAATGCTTCTATCTGTAAAAAGGAAAGTTTCGTTTCTATCTTTTACACTGGTGTTTCTATCATAGCTGTATAAATAAATTCCTTCATCTTCAAAGAGCTCATCATTGCTAGTTTTTATCTGGAAAATCGTTGAGCCTCTCTGATCTTTCTGGGCTACTAATTTTACGATTCCATTGTTATCTGTAGTATATTTTGTGGAGGCTACTTCTATATTTTTCCTACTGCTGTAATTGTAATCAGTAGTGTATGACTGTACTGGTACGTTTCTTAAAGGTTCTCCAGTATTTCTGTCTTGTACGTATAGATACTCTGATCCATGATT
The DNA here is from genome assembly GCA_038222815.1 of Chitinophagales bacterium. Taxonomy (GTDB): domain Bacteria; phylum Bacteroidota; class Bacteroidia; order Chitinophagales; family Chitinophagaceae; genus Ferruginibacter. The sequence goes on along the minus strand of JBBRHK010000122.1, from coordinate 1,098 downwards.
TACTGAACTTATATTACTAACATAAATTAATTGTCCGGCTACTACTGCATTGTCAGCAGAAAGTTTTTCTTTACTACTCACTACCATCATATAGGTGCCAGTGGGTAAGGCTTCCATTTTGATTTCAACGCTATGGGTCTGAAAATCTTTTGTATCAGGAAGGGCTTGTTCCCACTTTTTTAGCACTGTTTTTTTCTCTATAGTTTTTATCCAATCAATACCATATTCATCTCTGATATCAGAAAATTCTTTACGGCTAAATGGAATTATTTTTACAAATACAGTAGCAACATTTTTATAAGAAATCAAACTTCTAAATGGTTGGCCGATACTGTTTACTTTTTCTACAGTAGCAGAAAGCTCAGATTTTTTTATTGTTGCTAGAAGGTTAGCAGCTTTTTTTGCAGCAATGGTTTTTGGATTTTTTGCAATAATATTTTCCAGCATTTTTGAAGCTTCTACCAGCTTGTACCTTACGGTAGTATCAGCGTTTCTGTCATATAATTCCCCTTGTGCAAATAGAGTCTCTGCGACAAGGAAAGCAGGTTCTGCACCTGCTTCCGAGTTAGGGTTACTGTTCACAATTGTCTGCAAAGCCTTGGTGTAAAGAGCATCTTTGTTTTCAAAAATTCCGTGCTCAGCTACAAATTTTATACGCTGTAAGTCAATATCATTTAAGGCAGTCTTATCATTATCTCCTAAGTGAAATTTGATAAGCTGTTGAAATAGTTTTAGACTTTGTAAATAAAATGAGGCGCTGTCTTTTGCTGTAATATTGAGGTTGGCAAATGTAGAAGCGTCAGTAAAATAGTTAGGGTCTTTTATCACAAACTTGTAACTAGCATTGGTTACATCATTCTCGGTATTACTCAGGAAATTAATAGCACGATTAGCCAATAAATCAAAAAGCGTTGGCCTTAGCCCTTCATTATTTTGTCCTTTTTCTAATATTGGTAAGTAAGTAGACGTCTTCGTATTTTTAAGGAGCGCATCATTTTCTAGAGAAAGAATAAAATATTTCTTAATGGTTTCGTTCAACTTACTAATACTCCAGGTGGTAATATCAGAACTTTTTTCTCCTTCAAGGGCAGTGCGATT
>JBBRHK010000121.1:0-8108 GCA_038222815.1 Chitinophagales bacterium | reverse complement strand
TCTTTAATAGCTTGGCCACCACTGCATCTAGCTCCTTGAAACTCCCATTTTCCCGTAGCATTTTTGCATCATTCAGTTGTGCGTATATCTCTAAAATAGGACTAGTGGTATGCTTTGCTGCTTTCGTATAATATTTAGATGCATTCTCATAGTGGCCATTCTTTTCTTCTAGCTGCGCCAAAAGGTATTCCCATCTACTTAAATCATCTTTTGTTTTAGCATTGGTAAGTGCTTTTTCCAAATGTACTGCCGTACTATCCCACATTTTTTGTGCGTAAAACCAATAAGCCATAGTTTCTTGCAAATCATTCTGCAGACGGTTAGGTAGATTTTTATCTTGGCTTAAAATATTAATAAGCCCTGCTGCATCAGCAAAAGATTCATTCTCGATATACGTTCTTGTAAGCCACATTAAGGCGTCATTCCTGCTCGCAGGGATACCAGTAACCTTAGTGAGAAAAGGTTGTTTTTCCTTATTGGCAATGCTTAAAGCACCACTTGAAGCATCACCATTACCGCCTACTACTCTGCCATAATCATCCTCGCCCTTTTTCCTAGGTACGAGGTTATAATTAATAAATTGAAAAGTGAGTGCAGCAGAATCTAAATCTTTTTTTAAAAAATAGGACTGACCTATTAGCAAGTACATATTATCTACCCAATCTGACCTTAGGTCATGTAATAAAATCGCTGCGGTGGCGATGTATATAATAGAATCTAATTCCTGCACCTGTGTTTTAGTACCCTCTAAAGAATAGGGATAAAAACTAAGTAGCCTAGCGTAATTATCTTTTTGTGCTGTTTTTGCAGTAGCTATTACTGCATTGTATTTTTGAATAGCATTAAAGTAGTAGTTGTACCTAGTAGTAGCATTGGTAATAAAGCGCCTAGGAGCGGTGAACTTTTTCTCACCAGTTTTTTCCGAAGCCAATTTTTTCTCTTCATATTTCTCTGGCTTCTTCTCATCGCCAAAAGGCTTGAGCGTCCAAGTGGGTTGTGCTTGTAAATATCCGCCTACGACAAAGAGGCATACTACAAATAAGAAAAATTTTTGCTTGTGTATATACATAGAAAGACTGCCCAATGATAAAGAAGCATAAATATCGCTTTTTTTTGATGAACCAACCTAGGAAAGCTAATAAAGCTGTGGAAGTTTTAAGGTTAATTTTGCATTCGGCTATTTATGCAGCTGTCGAAGTACTCGAAAAGATAAAAAAACGTATTTTTTCTATTGACCAGATAGCCCGCTTCCTACCCAGCCAACTTAAATTTAAAAGGCTATTTTTAAAATCTTGTGATGAGGGTCTTTCGAAGGTGAGTTGTACTTAATTGGCAAAAGATGTCGTGATTCTAGTAAATTACAATAATTTCGTCCTTGTTACAATATGGAGAAGAAAACTGAAAATAGTACCCTAAAGCGGCTAAAAAGCCATTACCGACTCGTCATACTCAATGAAGACAGTTACGAAGAGGTAATAAAGATGAAACTTACCCGAACGAGTGTGTATGTTTTTTTCTGTTCCATTTTTGTATTGATTATGGGCTTTACTGCATTCTTAATTATTTTTACCCCGCTAAAATATTACTTACCGGGTGTAGGTTATGGAAATGCTACAGAGCAAAAAGCCTACAAAGAATTGAAAGTAAGAACAGATTCCATAGAAACTGCATTAGACAATCAGGCAAAATATATAGACAATATTTCTAAAGTACTTAAGGGAGAACAGATAAAAAAAGACACCAATTCATTAGACTTGCCGGACCTACCCAATGCAACAGAATAAAGACCAAAGAACCAAGTCCAACTCTCATTTACTAAAATATGCAGGACTTGCTACGCAATTTTTTATCGGTATAGGTCTAGGAATATTTGCAGGATTGAGGCTAGATAGGTGGTTAGCATTTACCAACCCTATTTTTGTTTGGGTATTTCCTTTAACTATTATTGTATTCAGCATTTATAAAATTGTACAAGATACAGCACCTAAAAAATAAAATTCATTGAAAAAAGATTCTAATAAAATTTACCCAGTACTAGCCGTTTTTATTGTCGCATCAACTACTATTTTTTTATTAAAAGAATGGTTGATACAAAAAGGTTTTGATACAGATGTGCTGCTAGCCGCCAATATCTTCTTTCTAATTATTCATTTGATTAGTTTCTTTATGCAGCGCAAGAGCCTAAGCAATTCAAATCCCAATGCATTTGTAAGAGCGGTAATGGGTGGGATGATGGTTAAAATGTTTACCTGTATCGCTGTGGTATTTATCTATGTATCAGTTTTAGGAGATGATTACAACAAAAAAAGTCTTTTTACAGCGCTGATACTATATCTATTTTATCTTGCGGCAGAAGTAATTGCAATTTCATCTAGCCTTAAAAAAGAAAAGAATGGCTAAAGAGAAGCGGCCATTTGAGGAGCTTAAATCATTTATACCAGAGGGGAGTTACGAGAGTTTAATAGAAAGTATTTTACTATACAAAGTACAACTTACTCTTACCAGAGAAAGAAAAACGATACTTGGAACTTACATCCATCCTTTTAAAGATAAGGGGCATAGGATTTCTATTAATGCGAACCTTAATAAATATGCCTTTCTTGTAACACTTCTTCACGAGCTAGCACACCTATATACATACGAGCAGTACAAGGGTAAAGTAGCACCACATGGTGCGGAGTGGAAGGCGATTTTTTCCGGTATACTTAAAGATTATTTAGCCAAAAATATCTTCCCTAATGATATTTCGATAGCTATTGCCCGATCTATTAAAAACCCTGGCGCCAGCACTTGCGCTGATATACCACTGCAAAAAGCATTAAAGAAGTATGATGAAAAAGTAGAAGGTATGTTCATGATTGAGGAACTCGCCTTAGGGCAAACATTCACCCTTACCGATGGAAGAATTTTTGAGCGAGGAGCCAAACAAAGAACTAGATATAAATGCAAGGAAATAAAGACAAATAAAATTTATTTATTTAATAAAATATATGAAGTAGCCTTATTGCGAACAAAATAAAAAAAATTGTTATTCTAGTTTTATTTTGAAATCTACCCTTTTATACTATATTAGCAGAAATAACCTATACAAATAGACCTGCTACAACTTTCTTGAACAATAAGCTAACATATACCGAACCAGAACTAGTAAGCCTCATAGCGCAGCGAGACCAAGCTGCCTTTAGTTATTTTTATGACAATTATGCTACTGCAATCAATGGTATTATAGGAAAGCTGGTGACTGACGTTACGCTTAGGGAAGACATTTTGCAAGAAGCATTTGTAAAAATCTGGAATAATTTTCATCAATACGATACTAGTAAAGGACGATTATTTACTTGGGTGGCCAATCTTGCCAGAAATTTAACGATAGATACACTAAGGAGTAAGGGCTATAAAAAACAGCAAAAAATCTCAAGCGATGAAAACTCCGTAATTAGTCAAGAAGATAAAAGACAAAGTGTAGAACAGCACGATAGTATTGGATTAAGGAAGACAGTAAATACCTTAAAACCAGATCAAAGAATCATTATAGATCTTGCTTATTTTAACGGTTATACGCAAGATGAAATAGCCAAAGAGATGGGCATACCACTGGGCACGGTAAAAACAAGAATGCGGTCGGCAATATTGCAGCTGCGACAAAAAATGGAGACGGAAAACTAAATTGGAAAAAGAGGAAATCATATCATCTGGTCTGTTAGAAAGCTACGTAATGGGACTTTGCTCTCATGAAGAAGCTGTTCAAGTAGAATGGTGGGCAAAAGCTTATCCTGAGGTAAAGGAGGAGCTAGACGCCATTGGTTCTGCTATGGAAGCTTATGCGATGGCAGAAGCATTGCCAGTGCAGTCTGATGTAAAATCAAAAATATTTGATGCTTTTGCAAAGGAGTCAGCACAAGTAGAAGCGACTCCTGTAGTAACAATGCCGATTGAGAATAACAGCAAAAACACCGCTGATACTACTACGGTAGTAAGACCTATTCTTAGCAAATGGAAGATTATGGCAGCAGCTTCTGTAGCATTGCTAATAGGAAGTGCTGTATTTAATTATGTTACCTATAATAAATTACAAGAAACTACTGCAAAACTTACTGAAACTGAGCAAACCTTATTAGCAAAAAATGAGGCCTTGGCAGAGATGGATAGGAATGTAGAAGTAGTACAAGATAAAAATAGCGTTCCCGTTTCACTAGCTGGTCTCCCTGCAGCTCCTACTGCTGCTGCAAAAATCTTCTGGATGAAAAATACTGGCGATGTATACATAGATGCTAGTAATCTTCCTGCCGCTCCTCAAGGTATGGAATACCAGCTTTGGGGAATTGTAGATGGCAAACCAGTAAATGCAGGTATGATAACCACTGCATCTGGCAGTACCTTCAAAGTAGAAAAGATGAAATCATTCGGCACTGCTAAGATAGATGCATTCGCTGTGACATTAGAAACCAAAGGTGGCAAACCGCAACCTGAAGGTGAGATGTATGTGCTTGGTAAGATGTAAGAATAATCTCACGAGTTCCATATTTCAACCAATTGCCATCTAATCCTAATTTCTTACTTTTGAGTTATGCAAGTACAAGTGGATATCCCTTTTGAGCAATTACTAAAAATCGTAAAGAATTTACCAACTGGGAAATTAATGCAACTTAGAGCCGAACTGGAAAAGCAAACAATACCCCATAAAAATAAAACTGATTTAAAATCTTTATTGTTAAGTGGGCCTGTAGCTACAAAAAAACAATTAGAAACTATTGCAAATAATAGAAAATCTATTAATCAATGGAGAACAAAGTAATTTTAGTTGATACTTCCATTTTGATTGACTACTACCGAAAAACAAATAAAGAGAATTCTGATTGGCTTTCACTTGTAAACCAAGGGTATGAATTTGTTGTTTCTGCTATAACGAAATATGAATTATTTTCTGGAGCTACTTCTAGTCAACTTGACTTTTGGAACAGTATAATGCAAAGTATCCCAATAATTTCTTTTGATGGGAATTGCGTAGATACAGCCGTAAACATAAATAGTGCCTTAAAGAAGATTAGGAAACAAATTGACCTTGCGGATCTTTTTATTGCAGCCACGGCAATGAATGAAAATCTACCAATTGCAACTTTAAACAAAAAACACTTTGAGCGTATCGAAGGTCTAGTAATTGTTCAGTAGTTGGTAAATTCTACTTTAAAAAAAATCATTACAATAACCTTTCTCTAATGCTGCAGCGGTCTCCGTTTTATCATTCCTCCTTTTGTATCTTTCACACTATTCACAACTATAAAAGCATTGGGTTCTATTTTCTCGATTTCCGTATAAATTCTGCCAAGCTCTAACCTAGTGATTACGGTGTAAATAATTTCTACATTTTTTGTTTCTCCACTTTTTCCAAAGCCTCTCTTACCAGAATAAACTGTCACCCCTCTTCGCATTTTATCTATAATCATTTGCCTTATTTCCTCACTGTGGCTAGATACCACAGTTACGCCAATGTACTCTTCTATACCCTCCACTATAAAATCTAAAGTACGAGAAGCGGCCATATAAGTAACCATAGAATATAGCGCCGTTTCCACGCTTAAAAAATAGGCTGCTGCTAAAAAAACCAGCACGTTGATAGATATGATAACATCGCCAATAGTGGTTCCAAATTTTCTGCTTAGAAAAATAGCTAAGACTTCTGATCCATCTATAACTGAGCCCCCTCTTATAGCAAACCCGATGCCTGCACCAAGAAAAAACCCGCCAAATATTGCAACTAGTAAATTATCCTCCGTTACATTAGGAAATGTCACAGTGGCCAGCACTATTGCTAGTCCTGTGATAGCGAGTATAGTTTTTATGGCAAATCCACGCCCTATTACATAATATGCCATTATTACAAAAGGGAAATTCACTGCTAGAATCAATATAGATAAAGGCCATTTTGTAAGCGCAGAAATAAGTAAAGCGACACCAGTGGCACCTCCATCAATAAATCCGTTATTAAGTAAAAAACCTTTAAAGCCAAAGGCTGCGCAAAAGATACCTAGGGTTATTAGAAACACATCTTTTGCATATCCTTTAATAGAAACCCTAAGCTCTCTATAGGCCTTAGCCATTATAAAGTCAGACACCGGCCTAGCCATATCCCACTTCCCTTTGAGAGTAGTGTTCACAATTATTTTCTTGACGAATGTTCTCATTTGATAAATTAGAAAAACCTTAAGTACAATAAATACAGCTAGCTGGCTTAAAAATACGCCTTTGTGCTATCAATGCGTACAATAAAATGAACAAAAAACTCCTATTGCAAAAGATCATTTTTTGACAGAGAAACTAAACAGGAATAAAATAGAATGAAAATAAAACTTGAGCACCTAGACTCAGAAGAAACAAAATAAAGTACCCGGGAACGGAATCGAACCGTCACTCGCATTACTGCGAACGGGATTTTAAGTCCCGCGTGTCTACCAGTTCCACCACCCGGGTAAGCACTATTTTGAAAAAAAATCCCCGATGTGACTCGAGGACTAACTATGAGCGAAAGACCGGGCTCGAACCGGCCACCCCGACCTTGGCAAGGTCGTGCTCTACCAAATGAGCTACTTTCGCAATTGTATTAAAAAGAACTTTTCCCTTTTTTTAAGGAGTGCAAAAATAAGGGTTGTACCTTAAACAGCCAATAAAATTATTTATATTTTGGATTGTACATAGTATTTTCCGGAACATTTACTTCTGGCTTGCCTTTATACCTGTGAGAGTAAAGATTGTAACAGCCACCTAATACTAAAGCTAGTACTAGAAACACCTGACAAAGCCATATGAAACGAGAAGAAGAAACCCAATTATTGGCAAAATCGTTCTCGCTATTATCTATAATTTGTTCTTGCATAAAATGAAATTTTTACAGAGTGCAAAAATAAGGTCTTCATAGCACAATTTGCTTAAGAATTTAAAATTTGGTTAAAGGTTTTTTTACCTCTGATAAAATAATCTAATACCAAGCTACCGTAATAAAATCCAGTTAGCTTTACTGAAGAATTTATTCTTTTCTTTCTTAATTTCTTTGTAAACACCCATTTTGTAAAAGTAAAATGTGCTTGAGCTATCGCAATAAATTGCCTTCCATTGCCTTTGAATAATTCTCTGTAAGCTGCTACTGCATCTAAAGCTACTCGAACAGGCATTACCCAAAATAAACTACGCACTGGCAAGTGCTTATATAGCATTGTAAGATTATTTCTAAAATTAAGATAGGTTTTATACACACTTGCTTTCGGCAAAGTACCACCACCTACATGATACACTACTGACTTGGGCTGCACCCATACCTCATAACCCAGTTCTTGAAGCGTCCAACATAAATCTATTTCTTCTTGGTGAGCGAAGAATGACTCATCTAGGCCACCTGCTTCGTGATAAGCACTTGCTCTAATAACCATTGCTGCCCCTGTAGCCCAAAAACATTTTTGTGCATTTTCATATTGTCCTTTATCCGTTTCACATTCGTGAAAAACTCTGCCTCTTGCAAATGGATAACCAAATTGATCTATCCAGCCACCGCAAGCACCTGCATATTCAAAACTATGGCGGGCAGCATATTGCAATATTTTAGGTTGACAAGCAGCTATTTTATCACTTTCGTCCATCATTAGTATAATGGGTTCTAGCCAGTCTGGCATTACTTCTACATCACTATTCAGCAGCACATAGTAATCAGACTTTATAATACCACAAGCCCAATTATATCCACCTGCAAAGCCATCATTCTTGGTATTAACAATGATTTCTACAGTAGGGAAATGCTGTTGTACAAATGGTACACTATCATCAGAAGATGCATTATCTGCCAGTACTACCCTAAAATTTTTATAAGTCGTCGCCAATACAAATGGTAAAAACTTTTCTAGATAAGTTTTTCCATTCCAGTTGAGAATTATGATAGCGACTTCCTTCAAGAGAGTTGGTTTAGGGTTTAGGGTTTAGAGGGTGAAGCTCCATAGTTTTCGTTGACAGATTTTACCAAACTACCAAACTTGTGTTATTAACCTTTTGTGTTATTAAATAATTTTTACTGTTCTTTTGTTTTGTCAATGAGAAGCGTATAATGGTTTGTTGTTGGGAGCTTC
>JBBRHK010000120.1:0-8126 GCA_038222815.1 Chitinophagales bacterium | reverse complement strand
ATTCTCCTATCATCATTCAGTTTAGCAATGGTGGTGCGCAGTTTGTAGCAGGAAAAGGAATGCCAAATGACCAATTGCAAGCCAACATAAAAGGTGGTATCTCTGGAGCACTACACATACATAATGTAGCGCAAGATTATGGCGTATCTGTCGTCTTGCACACGGATCACGCAGCTAAGAAATGGTTGCCTTGGGTAAGTGGATTAATAGATGCTGGTGAAGCGTATTTCAAAGCAAATGGTCGTCCTTTATATAGCTCTCATATGTTAGATTTATCTGAAGAGCCTATTGAAGAAAACGTAGCTACTTCTGTAGAATTTTTCAAAAGAATGGAACCACTAGGAATGAGCATAGAGATAGAGCTTGGTGTTACAGGTGGCGAAGAAGATGGCGTAGATAATAGTGATGTGGATAACGATAAATTATATACACAGCCAGAAGATGTTTGGCAGGCTTATAAAGCGTTGGCTGAAGTTGGCGATTTATTTACAGTGGCAGCCGCCTTTGGGAATGTGCACGGAGTGTATAAGCCAGGCAATGTAGAGTTACGTCCAGAGATTTTAAAAAATAGCCAAGAGTATGTTGCCCAAAAGTTAGGAACCGATAACAAGCAGCCAGTGTATTTTGTATTCCACGGTGGTAGTGGTTCTCCACAGGAGCAAATAAGAGAAGCTATTGGTTATGGCGCTATAAAGATGAATTTAGATACAGATTTGCAATGGGCTTTCTGGGATGGTGTATTACAGCAATACAAGAAGAATGAAGCATATTTGCAAGCGCAGCTTGGCAACCCTGATGGGGATGATAAGCCAAATAAGAAATATTACGATCCTAGGGTGTGGTTGCGTAAGGCAGAGGAAAGTTTTAGCACAAGGCTAGAGCAATGTTTTGAAGATTTAAATTGTATAAACAGAAACGCATAATTATATTTTAATATGATACAAGACGACGATTTTGAGGCAAAGCTAAGAGGAAGTGAAGACGTAGAAGATGGTGGCTGGTTTAAAAGAATAAAAAAAGGGATTCTTACTTCTACTAAAGATAAAAAGGATGCGCCAGAGGGGCTTTGGGACAAATGCCCACAATGTAAATATACTTGTACGGTAAATGAATTGGCAGAGAATAAATTTGTTTGTCCTAAGTGTGATCACCATCATAGGATAGGTAGTAAAGAATATTTTGAAATTTTATTTGACAGCAATACTTACACGGAGCTTTTTGCTAATGTGGTAAGTGATGATAAGCTAGGCTTTGTAGATTTAAAGCCCTACAAAAAAAGACTACAGGAAACCTATAACAAACTAGATATTCACGATTCTATTACCGTAGCGCACGGTAAGATTAAAGAAAAGAACTTTGTGGTAGCATGTATGGATTTTGAATTTATAGGAGGAAGTCTTGGAAGTGTAATGGGGGAAAAAATATGCAGAGCCTGTACTTATTGTGTAGAGCATACAATTCCTTTTATGATTATCAATAAAAGCGGCGGTGCAAGAATGATGGAGAGTGCTTTTTCATTGATGCAATTAGCAAAGACCTCTGGCAGCCTCACTTTGCTAGCCGAAGCTAAAGTGCCTTACATTTCTTTGTGTACTGATCCTACCTTTGGCGGCACCACAGCATCTTTTGCAATGCTTGGGGATATAATTTGTGCTGAACCTAATGCATTAATTGGCTTTGCTGGTCCAAGAGTGATAAAAGAAACAATCAAAAGAGATTTACCTGAAGGGTTTCAAAGGAGTGAATTTTTATTGGAACATGGTTTCTTAGATTTCATAGTACATAGGCATAATTTAAAAGAAAAATTATCAAATGTCTTGTCTTTGCTTTCTGCGTAAAATATGGTAAGCTCTATAAAATTAGCTGGTCAAATATTAAACCTATGCCACTGCTTAAATAATTGGGCAACAAAGTAGTCTGCCAGGTTTTGGTTATAAAATTTGTATAAAGCAATGAAAAAAATTATTGTATTAATAGCTTTACTCTTTTCTTATGTGGCGAATGCGCAAGATGTAAGGGAGGTAACAACAAAATACAATCGAGTTGCAGTACCTGGCGTTGAGGCTAGCTATAAATATTCTAAAGATGTGGTAGAAACTGCTCTTGATAATTACTTAGAAAAAGCATTAAAAAAGAGCAAGTCTAGTAAGGGATACGATGTGTATGAGAATGTAAGTTGGGCGGATGTAAGTGACCAACCACTAAGTGTCTTTACTAAGGTAGATGGAAATAAAAACTCGGCAACTATTACAATGTTAATTTCTACCCCTACTATGGCTTTTTACTCATCCTTAGGTAATCCAGATTATATGGATAACTTGAAATCCTTCCTAAGTAAATTTGATAGTGAAATAGCTAAAGTACAGAAGGAACAGGATATTGCAGCACAAATGGATGAAGTGAGAAAAATAGAAGATAGAATTTCTCGAAATCAAAAAGATGCTTCGAGGCTTCAATCAGAAAAGGAAAAAATTGAGAAAGAAATAGTCAATAATGCTAAGGACTTAGAAGATTTAAATAAAAAATTGCAAGAGGAAAAAGATAAGTTAGAGAAAGTTAAAAATTAGTCACTGCGTCGATTGCTTGACCAAAGAAGAGCTCCTTACTTTATTGTAGGGAGTTTTTTTATACCCCAAATATTTTCAAGTATCTTGTATGCCAAGTAAATATTCTTAAACGATGAAATTATTACTACGAACTCTTGTCTTTTTTTTGATGCTTCCTTGCGCTGTAGTTGCGCAAAAGCCTTCTGCAACTGCCATCAAGCAATGGAAACAGCAAGCAGCTAACGTTACCATTTACCGAGACAATTATGGTGTACCACACATTTACGGAAAGACAGACGCAGATGCTGTCTTCGGGCTGTTATTTGCACAATGTGAAGACGATTTTAAGCGAGTAGAATTAAATTATGTAGAGAAACTAGGTCGCCTTTCAGAGATAAATGGAGATAAAGACTTGTATAATGATTTGCTCAATAGATTGGTCATTGATAGCGCAGGCGCTATTGCAGATTATAAAAAATCTCCTCCTTGGTTAAGGAAAATCTTGGATGCTTACGCAAACGGAATCAATTTCTATTTATACACCCATCCTAAAGTAAAGCCTGCCCTACTCTATCATTTTGAACCTTGGTATCCTTTATTATGGACAGATGGAAGTATTGGTGCAATAGCGACCGGAGGCATTTCTGTGAGAGAAATTCAAAATTTTTATGGCAAGGAAGATGCTGCATTTGCCTCCAATCCTAACAGAAACTTATTTGAAGAAGAAGACAATAAAACGGGCTCCAATGGATTTGCGTTTGCACCTAAAACTACAGAAAGTGGAAATGCTATTCTTTACATCAATCCGCACGTTACCTTTTATTTTAGACCAGAGGTTCACATTAATAGCGAAGAAGGCTTAAACGCCTACGGAGCTGTAACTTGGGGGCAGCCGTTTGTTTATCAAGGATTCAATGAGCATTGCGGCTGGATGCACACTAGTAGCCAAGCAGATATTTCTGATGCATACATTGAAATAATTAGCTATAAAAATAAGAAGCCATTTTACTTATATGATGGAAAAGAGTTACCTGTTACAGCCAAGTTTGTTTCCATAAAATATAACGACCAAGGTATTTTTAAAACGAAAACTTTTAAAACTCTGTACACCCATCACGGTCCTATTCTTGCTAAAAGAAACGGCGAGTATTTAAGTCTTAAACATAATAACAGAGATCTAAATGGATTTATACAATCCTGGCAGCGTACAAAGGCTACAAGCTTTGCAGCATTTGAAAAAACGATGGAGATGTGTGCAAACCCAAGTAACAATACGGTATACGCAGATGCAGAAGGAAATATTGCTTACTGGCACGGCAATTTCATTCCTAAAAAAGACCCACATTATAATTGGGAATTGCCAGTGGATGGTGGTACTAAAGCTACGGAGTGGCGGGGAGTACATTCGCTCGATGAAACGGTTCAATCAATTAATCCAGTAAATGGGTGGCTACAAAACTGTAACTCTACTCCTTTTACAGTCGCAGGAAAAAACAGTCCTGTGGCATCAAATTATGTGTCTTATATGGCGCCAGACGGAGAAAATTATAGAGGCGTAAATGCAGTTAGATTGTTTACTGAATCTGCAAACAATTTGACGCTTGATAAAGTTATTGCCCTTGGTTATGATAGAACGGCGTTAGCTTTTGCTGAACTTGTTCCAGCACTTGTAAGATCTTTTAGCATTTATGGTGAGAAGGTATCCAATACGGATAGTCTTTATCTACAGCTTGTAGAACCTATAAAAATATTAAGCAATTGGAACTTTAAAACTGATACAAGTTCTATTGCTACAACACTTGCGATAGAATGGGCTCAACGAATTCAAGGAGGTATAAATAGTAGACCAGGAACAGACATTGTAGCTAAGACTAAGGCTTATGCAGTATTAGCTGGGCCTAATGAATTGTTACAACCATTGTTATTAATTGTAAAGAATTTAGAAAAAGAATGGGGAACTTGGAAAGTAAGTTGGGGAAGTATCAATCGTTTTCAAAGAATAAGTAGCAATATTGATAATGCGTTTAATGACGATTCGAGTAGTATTGCTGTGCCTTTTGTGTCTTCTGCATGGGGAATGCTCCCATCCTACACGAGCCGATATTTTAATGGAAGTAAGAATAGGTATGGTGTAAATGGCAATAGTTTTATTGCAGCTGTTGAGTTTGGTCCTAGAATTAAAGCAAAGTCTTTACTAGCAGGTGGACAAAGTGGAGATGAAAATTCTGCCCATTTTTTTGATCAAGGAAAGATGTATAGCGAGGGGAAATTTAAAGAAGTACTTTTTTATAAAGAGGATGTTTTAAAAGGTTCTATCAAAAATTATCATCCTGGAGAGTAGCAGATAATATTTATTAAAAAAACATTATTTTCGCCCCGTTTCGGGGGCGGAAGACTTCACTTATATTACTCAATATGAAGTAAAAAAGTGCCTATCATTATTTGAACAATAATTTTAATATCTAGGGGCATAAAATTCCATTTTTTATCATCCTCACTCCTCACAAATGAGTTTTGAGGTGCTAGATTTATTGAAATAAATTAATTAAACTGGTTATGATTATTGCTATATGTTTTGTTTTTATCTTAGGTTACGCTGCTATTGCCTTGGAGGAAGTGCTCAAAGTCAATAAGGCTGCTTCAGCACTTATCACCGCTGCAGTATGCTGGTCTATTTATGCTTTATCCTCATCTGATATCCACTTACCTTCCGAGTATCTTACAGAACACTTAGGTGAAGTATCGGGTATTTTATTTTTTTTAATGGGAGCAATGACTATTGTAGAGTTGATAGACGCTCACGATGGTTTTTATATTATTACTAACCGTATAACTACAAAAAACAAAAGAAAATTAGTGTGGCTTTTAGCTTTCCTTACATTTTTTCTCTCTGCTGTGCTAGACAACCTCACAACTACTATTGTATTAGTATCTTTGCTTCCAAAGATTATTGCCGATAAAGAAGAGCGCTTAATGTTTGCTGGGTTAGTGGTAATCTCTGCAAATGCAGGTGGAGCTTGGTCTCCTATCGGAGATGTTACAACTACAATGCTATGGATTGGGGGGCAGATAACGGCTTCATCTATCATTTTACAAGCCATACTGCCAAGTCTTGTTAGTATGATTATTCCGGCTGCACTTATAAGCTGGCGAATGAAGGGTAATATTAAATCAGCACCTTTGATTAATAAAACAAATATCAACTTTAATACCAGCGCATTTCAGCGGAACCTTGTTTTTGGGATTGGTGTTGCTAGCCTTTTGTTTGTACCAGTCTTTAAAACAATCACACATCTTCCGCCTTATATGGGGGTATTATTCGGGCTTGGGGTAATGTGGATTATTACGGAACTTATACACAGAGGACGAGATACGGAGGAGAAAGGACTACTATCTGTAAATCATGCGCTTCGTAAAATAGATACACCAAGTGTTTTATTTTTCTTAGGTATTCTACTAAGTATTGGGGCTTTGCAAGCCACAGGCGTTCTCACTACTGTGGCCTCGGTTATGACTGAGAAAATTGGAAATATTACCGTAATAACTATGAGTATAGGGCTACTTTCTGCTATTGTAGATAATGTACCGTTGGTTGCAGCTGCACAAGGAATGTATACACTTGCTGAGTATCCCACTGGTCATTTCTTTTGGGAATTTCTTGCCTACTGCGCAGGTACTGGAGGAAGTGCTTTAATTATAGGGTCAGCTGCAGGAGTAGCGGCGATGGGTATTGAGAAAATTAGCTTTTTTTGGTATTTAAAAAAGATAAGTTGGATAGCAATTGTAGGCTATCTTGCTGGAGCTGCCGTTTTTATTCTCCAACACAAATTTATGGGATAGATGTTCTTTTCTAATATTTTCCATGGATTCTGTTTCATACAGCGTTTAGGAATTTTCTGAGATAAATTATATAAAATTTATTTTTAGTAGTGCTACAAATGCTAGAGGAAAATGGCTTAAGTTCCCTTTCAGTGGAGTAAAATTGAAAGGATAGCTATGCAATCTTTAAATACTCTTTGTACCGCAACGGCTCTTATGAAGTATTTAAAATTAAATTCTTTTTTGTTTAAAGATTTACATTTGTACTATGCCTACAACCTTTCTACTAGTTATAGATATTCTCGGAACCATTGCATTTGCTGTTTCTGGTGCATTTCTGGCTATGGATAAAAAACTTGATCCTTTTGGAGTACTTGTAATTTCATTTGTTACAGCGATAGGCGGAGGTACCTTAAGAGATATTTTGATTGGTAACCTTCCCGTATCTTGGCTACAAAACTCTACTACCTCTGTGGTTATACTGGTTTCTGGAATCCTTACAATGTTTTTCGGAAAATACCTGAAACATTTATCTACTACCCTCTTTTTATTCGATGCGCTTGGTCTTGGCTTGTTTACCATCGTAGGTATAAAGCTTGGTGTAGCTCAAGGTTTCAGCATCGGTATTTGTATTGCGCTAGGCACTATTACTGCTTGCTTTGGTGGTGTGGTAAGAGATGTCCTACTTAATAATATTCCTTTACTTTTTAGAAAGGAAATTTATGCGATGGCTTGTATTATTGGCGGAGGTTTATTTTTCTTAATGAGATATTTTGAGCTTAATATAGAACTTGTAAACATCATAAGTATTGCCAGCATATTTGCAGTTCGCCTTCTAGCTGTTAGATACAAGATTTCCTTGCCCGGAATTTATAATTAGAAAGATAGTTAGTCTTCTACTAGCTTCATTATTTAATCTTTTGTCTAAATAAAGCACTTCTTCAAAATAAATATTATGAAAATATGATATTCATAGTCATTTATTCGTTGAGTAAGTCTAAACTCTAAAACTCAACCCTAATGACTAAGATTTTTACAATTATACTGGCAATTTTATGCCCAGTTTTTGCTTTTTCACAAGATATTACTGGCCTCTGGACAGGTACAATTCTAAATGACTCAACTCACGAGCAGCTTAAATACGAAGTGTTTATTTCTAAAGAAAATAATGGCTATTCTGCATTTTCGCAGACCTGGTTCATCATCAATAATGAAACTTATTACGGTATTAAAAAGTTAAAAGCTCGGATTGCGAAGGATAACAAAATTGTATTGCTCGACGACGCTTTGTTAGACAATAATTATCCTGTTACAGTAAACAAAAAAATAAAGCAACTAAATGTGTTAGACTTTATGGTTACAAACGGACAGATAAAAATGGAAGGTGGCTTTGAAACGAATACGACAAAAGAATTTAAGGCACTTACCGGTCTAGTTTCTTTAGTAAAACAACCGTTACCTTATAACAGTACGTTGCTTCCCTATCTGAAAGAAAAGGTTATGGGAATGCCTCTTGTAAGCGCTAAATAGTTTTCTGAATATTAGATATTATATTTGAAATATCTTTTTATACCTTTTACTACTAGCCTAATAATACAAAAATCCCCAAACGAATTTTTCGCTTGGGGATTCATCTATACTTACTTTTTTAAGTTATACATTCTCTATCACCATGGCACTTGCACCTCCGCCGCCATTACAAATACCGGCTGCACCATATTTTGCATTGTTCTGCTTCAATACATTTATCAACGTAATAAT
>JBBRHK010000119.1:0-8135 GCA_038222815.1 Chitinophagales bacterium | reverse complement strand
GCATTGCATTCCCATTAATTTACCACAGTTTTGCAGCAATGGAGCGTTCAAATTTTGTAGATCAGATAAAGATTTTTTGTAAAAGTGGCCACGGTGGTGAAGGCAGTAAGCATTTCTTAAGAAATAAGATGACCGCTATGGGTGGCCCAGATGGTGGTGATGGTGGCAGAGGTGCACATATTATATTACGAGGCAACTCACAATTATGGACACTCCTTCATCTACGTTATTTTAAAAATGTATTGGCAGAAGATGGTAAGAACGGAAGCGGTAGCCACAGTACAGGCGCACAAGGAAAAGATATTATTATAGAGGTGCCGCTAGGAACAGTAGCAAAATCTGAAGGTAGCGATGAGATTGAAGGCGAAATACTAGAAGATGGTCAAGAAATAATATGGCTACATGGCGGCAGAGGTGGCCTTGGTAATGCACATTTTAAAAGTGCTACTAATCAGGTGCCAGAATATGCGCAACCAGGTGAAGAGGGAACAGAAGGTATCAAAGTTTTAGAACTTAAAGTCCTAGCAGATGTAGGACTAGTGGGCTTTCCCAATGCTGGAAAATCTACGCTATTGAGCAGCATCACCGCAGCCAAGCCAAAGATTGCAGATTATGCATTTACCACACTTACGCCACAGCTAGGTATGGTAGAATATAGAGATTATAAGAGTTTTTGTATTGCAGACTTACCAGGTATCATCGAAGGTGCGGCAGAGGGTAAAGGTTTGGGTCATCGTTTTCTTAGGCATATAGAAAGAAACTCGATTCTATTATTTGTAATACCAGCAGATAGTGCAGACCACGCAAAAGAGTTTGACGTACTACATAATGAATTGGAGCAATACAACCCTGATATGCTGCAAAAAGATTTTGTGATTGCTATCAGCAAATCGGAGATGCTAGATGAAGAGCTGAGAACAGCTATTGCCGAAGAACTACCAAAAAATGTTCCTCATATTTTTATATCTGCAATAACCGGCTACAAGCTTATGGAGCTTAAAGACCTATTGTGGCAGACTTTAAATAAAGCCGATTAAAAGTAATTAAATTGAACCCTATCGGCCTCCAACAGCTGGCTATTTCGATATTTCTCCGTATCCTTTTATTTTATTATACAAAGTTTTGCGGTCTATATTTAACACTTCCGCAGCTTTGGTTTTATTAAAATTCACTTCTTGAAGCACCTTCATAATCGCATCGTACTCTGCCTTAGAAGCAGAAGACTTTAAATCAACTGTTTCTATTGTTTCATTTTTACTTGCGGTACTTGGGACTGTATTAGTAAATTCCTTTTCTGGTGTAGGTGTAGCATTTATATTTGTGGTACCTACTGCATTTGTAATTTCCCAAGGTAGTGTATTTGCTCTCACCGTCTCATCTGTAGTAAGTAAAACTGCTCGCCTCACTACATTTCTAAATTCTCTTAAATTGCCTGGCCAGTTATAATTTTCGAACATCGTCATTACCTCCTTGTCAAAACCTTCAATTTGCTTTCCTAATTCAGTTTTAGTCTTCTCCAGAAAAAAAGCTGCAAAAAGTGGGATGTCCTTTCTACGTTCTCTAAGTGGAGGTAAATTGATAGAAAACTCATTAAATCGATGATATAAGTCTTCTCGGAATGTTCCTTTTTTATAGGCCGCTTGTAAGTTTTCATTACTGGCTACAATTACCCTTATATCTACAGCTGTCTCCTTATTACCGCCTACTCTCTTGTATTTGCGTTCTTGTATTACTCTAAGCAAAGAAGCTTGCACATCATAAGAAAGATTGGCCACCTCATCTAAAAAAAGTGTACCTCCGTTGGCTAGTTCAAAATGCCCTTCTTTATCAGTAAGGGCCCCTGTAAAGGCGCCTTTTACGTGACCAAAAAGTTCACTACCAGCAAGTTCCTTATTTAACGTACCACAATCCATTGCGATAAATGGCTTGTCTTTTCTATCACTATTTTGATGTATCGTTTTTGCTATTACCTCCTTGCCAGTGCCACTCTCACCATATAATATGACACTATAATTAGTTGGTGCTACGATACCAATTTGCCTGTATAGCTCCACAGTGCTAGCATCTTTACCTACCAAAAAGTCGCCAGAGGCCACTTTCGTAACTGATTTTTTGGGAGCAGCAGCAGAGCCGGTTCTATCCTTTGCTCCTGCAGGAGGCTGATAATCAACCTTTGGGGCATTTAAAGAAGCCTGCACTACGCTAAGCACTTCCTCTGGCACCAGCGGCTTTGTGATATAGTCATAGGCCCCCATCTTTATTACATCTACCGCAATTTTTATATCAGAATAACCAGTAATCATTATAAATACTGTTTCTGGCGATTTTGACTTTATCTCACCCAATACCTCTTTACCATCCTTATCGCCTAACCTAAAATCACAGAAAACGATATCGTAATTTGCTTCCCCAAACTTCTGAAGTCCTTTACTGGCTGAGTGTGCAGTTTCCACCTCATAGCCATTTCTTTTAAGAAATCTACTGAGTAACATACACATATCCACATCATCATCAATCAATAAAATTCTTGTCATAGAAGTTTTTTAAAACTATTGGTAAATCGAAATACAAATTTATGCCATTTTTTGTTGGAGAACTACTTAAATTACGCATCATTGTACGAGAAAATCTACATTTTTTAAACATTTCTTTTCAAATTTCGTTCTAAGTCAAGATTTTTTGCCTTTGAAATGTGGGATTTATTTTTTTGGCAGAGAACTTGTATAGGTTAGTGAACAATGTACAAACTATGAATAATCAAAGAAACGTATTAGTGGTAGATGATGAAGAAGATATTTGTTTCTTAATAAAATCTACGCTCAATAAAGTAAAGGATATAAAGATTGAAACGGCATTCTCTTTGCAAACAGCTACTGAGAAAATGGATATTTTTAAGCCCAATATCGTTTTTTTAGACAATCACCTTGGTGATGGAATGGGAGTTGGTTTTATACCAACCTTAAAATTACGTTGTAAGAATTGCAAAGTTGTAATGGTATCGGCCTATGACACGGCGGTAGATAAAATGAAAGCTTTTAAAAATGGCGCAGATGCCTTCGTGAGTAAGCCTTTTACTAGAAAATCTATAATCGATATATTAGCGATTGTTTAATGTGGTCACTTGGCTAACAAAATAGGATTAAATTAATATTTCAAATGTAGTGCCTTTGCCAATGCTGCTCTTTACATTTATTTCTCCCTTATGTGTGACAATGATGTTTTGAGTATTAGTAAGTCCTAGTCCTGTTCCTTTTTGTTTACTAGTAAAGAATGGATCAAAAAGACGTTTTTGTATATCATCATCCATTCCTCGTCCGTTATCAGAAATTAGTATTCTACACTTCCCATATTTGTCCTGCCCAGTTTTGAGGGTGAGCACTCCCCCTTCTGTATGCATAGCTTCTATTGCATTTACAATAATATTTAGAAAAGCAATTTTTAGTTTTTCTGCATCGCCCTTTATGGTACAAAGACCAGTATCGTAGTTTTTCACTGTCGAGATTTCTAAAAGTTGAATGCGGTCACTGGCTTGCTCTAGCGCTTCGTCCAGCAATTTATTTACATCTAGTTCTGCTTCCTTGATTTCTAAAAACCTTGTGGCATCTAATAGATTTCCTATGAGCTCATTAATACGAGTACTACTCCTATCTACCATATTACACAGCATTTCCGCTTCATCATTTTCTGGTAATAGATCTTTGATTTGCTCGCTAGCCAAATTGATATTGGTCAATGGGTTTCTAATTTCATGGGCTATCGTTCTAGCTATACGCCCCGTAGAGCTAAATTTCTCTTGATTCTTCAAAATGCTAAGCTCACTATTGGCTTTCTCCAGTTTAACTACCTGTTTTTCTAACTCTGTCTTATAGTCCTCACTTTGGAGTGCTAGTATTTTGCGTTTATTAAATTCCTTAAAAAACAAAAAGACGGCCATTATAATAAAATAAACGGCGACTACAAGTGATATCGAAATGATGTAATTAATTTTATTGCTAGAACTTTCTAGCCTTTCTTGCCTATTTTGTAAAATATTTCTTTCACTATGTAGTAGCTTGTCAAGTGCAGTAAGAACTCCCTTCCTGTCTAGAACAGCGTTGTAATTTTCAATAACCAGTAATCTTTCTGGCACCTTAACTGAACTGTCCATTAAAACGTTAAAACTACGTTGAGCAGCATCTAACTCTATGGCTAACGCTGGTTTTAAATCAACCTGTACTGCAGATTTTACAGCTGAATTATCTTCCACTAAATCTTGCAATTCATTTACAAGAAGATTAGAGGAGTCTTTTGCTTCATTAAATACAGATTTAAGTCCCTCACTATATTGTGTCAGTGCCCGATATACCGTTTTATCCACGAACTGCTTTTGTACCCTTAAGCTTCCAATTTTATTGGTCACCTGTTGGCTGTGCTGTATCCACTGCCCCTGACTCTTTATCCCTTTAAAATTTACGAATAATAAAATATAAGAGGTAACCAATAAAAGAACGGATAATGTAGCGGCAAACACTTTTCTAGATTCTAGCATATAATCATTTAAAATAAAGGTGACCTCAATTATCACCTATAAAGATACCAATTCATATTCCAAGGCTAATTTATTATCAAAAAGCATTCCTCAATTTGACAGATCAATAAATTTTGCTTAAATTGATAGTGTGGAAAACGATACACAGATAGAAGTATTTTTGACTTGTACTATCTTGGCAGCATTTTAGCAGTAACAATTATAATAACATTTAATAACAAATAAAAATAACAATTATGAGCAAGGGAAAATTAGTAGCAGGAATGCTAGCAGGCGCAGCTGCTGGTGCAGTTTTAGGAATATTATTAGCTCCAGATAGCGGTAAAGCTACTCGCAAGAAAATAGCTAAAAAAAGTAAAGAGTATGGCGAGAAAGTATCTGAAAAAGCAAAGAATCTTGCAGATTCTGCTAAGGAAAAATTTAGCAAAATCAGGGGCGAAGCTGAAGATACCTTAGATACTGCAAAATCAAAGGCTAATGAGTTAAAAGGTGACGCTAGAGCAGCGATGAGCTAAATGAGCGTAAGAAACGATTTTTTAACCCCCGATGATTTTACCCAAATGGAGTCTGACAAAGAAAAAAAGAGCGGTATAGAAGATTTATTTCATCAAGCGATGGAGTATGCGGATACACGTGTAGATCTTTTTAAACTGCAGGCTGTGAATAAAGTTACAGAGGTATCATCCTCTCTACTTTCAAAACTAGTAGTAATTTTCATTTTTCTTATTGCCGTTGGTCTAGTTAGTATAGGTCTAGCCATCTATGTGGGAAGGTTACTAGGAGCAATAGAATATGGATTTTTTGCTATGGGCGGATTGATTATCATCATCGGGGGTATTTTTTATGCATTAAGGCATAAACTTATGAAAGCACCCATAGGCGCTTCTCTAATTAAAAAGGCTTTGAAATGAGAGTGAGCGACAGAAACGATAAAGAAATAATAATTGAAGATAGCAACGATCTCCGAGCTGCTATTGATGAATTGCTTATTAAAAAGAATCTGCAAGGCGAAGCAATGAAAAAGTCTTTTACTGAGGTAAAGGAAGGTCTCAGTCCGGGAAGCCTAGTTAAATCTGCTTTTCATAAACTTACGGAAAACCAATCAGCTCTTCAGCTTGGTTTAAAAGTTGCTGGAACCGTTGCTGCTGGTCTTGTAGCTAAGAAGGTATTATCAAAAACTGATAAAAAAATAGAAATTTTAGAAGATGAAAATGATGTGAAATACGTGGAAATGGAAGAACAGAAAACTCCAATTTTTACTAAAATAGCTCTGGCATTAGCTACGAACTATTTAATCACTAAAATTCCAGTGGTAAGCGCATACGCATCAGCCATTGCAAATCAGTTTATAAACAAAGAGGACGATGATGATGAAGCAAGTGATTAATTCTTAATAAAAATATTTGACCGATTGGTCATTTTTTTTGCCCTAGATTTTAAGGATGCTTTCCAAAAACCTAAAACGGTAATCCGATAGCTATATTCAAAACTAGATTTTCTCTTCTCCAAGCAGCGCTTCCAAAATTAAAATTAGAAACCCACCTTTGTCCGTCTGGTAAAAATGGTTTTCTCAATGGAATACCTAAGTCGGCTCTTATCAGAAGTATAGTGGCATCAAATCGAATACCGAAGCCAGATGACACAGCTATCTCTTTTGCAAAGTCTTTAGTGAATTTCCCTTCTTGTCCAAAGAGAATAGTATCCTTTGTCCAGATGTTTCCTGCATCTACAAATATGGCGGTACTTAACTGTGCTGTAATAGGAATACGCAATTCTGTATTGGCTAAAAGTTTATAATCTCCTCCAATAATTTGAAAGAAACGCTGGTCCTCTGCAGTCGGCAAATGAGTGCCAGGGCCAAGACTTCTACTTCTAAATCCTCTCAAAGAAGATGCCCCACCTATAGTGTAAAGTTTTCCGTATGGTAATATTTTTGAGTTGCCATAAGGTAAGCCAATTCCTAGTTGGAACCTGTTGGCTAATGAAAGTTTACTTTTAGTATTCAACACTCTGGTATAATGTATATCAAAATCTAGCTTTACATATTGTGCAAATGGAGTTCCAAAAAAATTCTTGGATCTGTAAGTTTTCGCTCCAGAAATTGCACCAATAATATTACCAGATAAATCAATCCCATTACTGATGTACCATTTATTTTTTGCTGACTTTAATCCAGAATTATAGGTATAATTAAAATAAGATCCTACAGATACTTCTGGGAAAATATTGAGTAATAGTGAAGGATTTTGAGCTAGTTGTTTATTAAAACTATCTGTAACATTGGTAACGCTCAAGTAGCTGATAGACACAGGCGCAAATGTAAATTGATTGCGAATATTATTCTTCCAAGTAAATTCTGTATTAAATCTAAATAGATTTTTTGTGTACAACAGATTCCTTACAAAAAACTCATAGCCTAATAAGAAACTAGTACTTGGTGGATAAAACTTATTTTCTTTAATCTTAAAAAAGGGTGTCACATATCTAGGCACTTTAAGCGTGAGCTCTGTACCCAATCTGTAGTTACTATTTCTCAATGAATCGCCGTTAGTGGTTTCCAAACCTCCGTAAACTTTGACCCCTAGTTGTTCTGCTCCTCTAAAAGCATTACGATTTCTCCAACTCACACTTACTTCTGTTCCTTGATAATTATTTTCTTTAGTAAATCCATCAATCTGTGCAGAAAGTGACTTTTTAGGCAAAGGCGTTAGATAATAAAAAACATTAAACAAATCTTTAGTAGAATCTTTTACTTCTTCATATCTACTTTTTACAAATTTGAAAACACCAAGATTAATTAATCTATTGAGCGTTGCATTGTGCTCTTGGCTATTATAAATATCTCCTGACCTGTAGGTAACTACTTTGCCAAATAATGATGGTTTAAATTTTCTTGTAGAATCCTGCACAAATATACCATCTGACAATTGTCGAGTTGCCTTTGACGTATCTGGCAATGCGTTGTCTAAGCTATAGTTAGGATACATTGTAATTTCATCCACGGCAAAAACTTTCTTAGCGCTCTTTGGTGTTTCTTTTTTCAGATTTAACAACACATCCACCTTTCTATCGCCAACCGTGCTATCCACGTAACTGTATAAGTAACTTGGATTAAAATAGTAATATCCTTTCGTTTTTAGATACAAATCAAGACGATCATACTCTGCTGCAAAAGTGCTAAGCGTATAAGGGTCTCCCGATTTTATAAAACTATTCTTCTCAAACTCTTCTCTCAACAATCTAATTAAATCAGAAGAATCGCTTACCCATTCTAACTTACCTATACTATATCTAGGTGCTACTTGTGCGGTATACTTTGCTTTAGTGAAATAACTCACATTGCTAGTATCTCCCTGTACAGTCGTTCTAAAATAGCCAAGGTTACTCATTAGAGAAGCCATATTCTCTGCCGTTGTTGCTGCATTTACTCTACTAGCAAATACAGGAGGCTCACCTAGCTTTTTGCGAAGAAAACTCTTCAACCCTTTTTCTCTCTTAGGTTCTCCTATTTTGTACCACCACCACACTTTATAAGGATGACCAAGTAAAAACTTGTTTTTTTGAGGAACTGCGGCTTGAAGAATTATATCTTTTAATTCCTTTTTAC
>JBBRHK010000118.1:0-8151 GCA_038222815.1 Chitinophagales bacterium | reverse complement strand
TAAATTAATTAAGGAAACTTCTCCTTATTTATTGCAGCACGCCCACAACCCTGTAGAATGGTATCCTTGGGGTGAAGAGGCTTTGCAAAAAGCCAAAGCAGAAAATAAAGTGCTACTAGTCAGTATTGGCTATGCAGCTTGTCATTGGTGTCATGTAATGGAGAGGGAAAGCTTTGAAGATGAGGCTACAGCTACTTTAATGAATGAGTTATTTATAAATGTAAAAATAGATCGAGAAGAACGCCCTGACCTTGACCACATTTATATGGAAGCTGTGCAGGCAATGACTGGAAGCGGTGGCTGGCCGCTCAATATATTTCTTACTCCTGACCAAAAACCATTTTATGGGGGCACTTATTTTCCACCTGTCCCTGCACACGGTCGTACTTCTTGGAAGGATGTACTAGTCTCTATTGCAGATTCTTGGCAAAGAAGAAGAAGTGAGATAGAAGAACAAGCTGATAAGCTTCTAAAGCATATTAGTAAAGCCGCTCCATTCATCTCTAACCAAGCAGTACTGCCTATTAGCCAAGAAGATTTAATAAAAAAAAATGAGGTAACTGCGATAAAAGATGCGCTTCTTATTGCAGGGGATAGTAAAGATGGTGGCTTTGGAGGTGCTCCCAAATTTTTGCAAACGCAGAGTATAAAGTTCTTACTACAACACTATTATTATTTTAAAAATGAAGAGGCACTAGCTCAAGCAGAGTTAACATTAGAAAAAATGTTGCTAGGGGGTATTTATGATCAGATTGGTGGCGGTATTTCTCGCTACAGTACAGATACGCATTGGTTAGTACCTCATTTTGAAAAAATGTTGTATGATAATGCACTGTTGCTTGAGGTGGTAGCACAAGCGTACAGCATTACAAAGAAGCCAATTTATAAATATTACTTGCAACATACTTTCAAATTCTTAATAAAGGAAATGAAAGCGGATACAGGTGGTTATTTTGCTGCCTTAGATGCAGATAGTGAAGGCATAGAAGGTAAGTTTTACTTGTGGGAGCAGGAGGAGTTAGAGGCTCTTTTAGGAGAAGATGCAGTAGCATTCTTACAGCATTTTAATGTGAAAAAAGAAGGTAATGTACCCGTAGAGCAGCCTTATTGGAAAGGTAGAAATGTGTTGCACGCCAATTCTTTTCCTAGCGAAAAAGAGCTTCCTACCTTAGAGAAAAGCATAGCGCAGTTATATGATGTGCGCAGTAAGAGAATACCGCCTGCGACCGATGATAAAATTATTATGGGTTGGAATTGTTTACTTATCACTGCTTTATGCAGTTGCTATAACGCAACAGGTGAGGAGCAATATAAAGAGGAAGCCATATTGCTTGCCTCAGATATTTCTAAGTTACTTCACATTTCTGGAGATGAATTTCACCATAGCTATGCTAAGGGAATAGCTAAGCATAGCGCCTATCTTGACGACCTAGTGTATTTTACTCAAGCTCTTTTATCTCTTCAGGAAATAACAAATGACTTTAATTATTTGGCAAAAGCCAAGTCAATTACCGAGTATATTTTCGAAAATTTTTATGATGATGTGGATGGGTATTTCTTTTTTAGCTCCCTGAAGCAACAAGATATTGTGGTAAGAAAGAAAGAGTTTTACGACAGTGCTATAACTGCTGCCAATGCAGTACAAGCTGAGAACCTGTACAAATTGGCTGCTTATTATAAAAATGATGAGTGGGGTAGTGTAGCAGTTTCTATGGTTATGAAGATAAAAGCTGCCACTCTAAAGTATCCTACTTCTTTTGCTACCTGGGCTGTATTGGCACAAAATATTTCATTTGGGTTAAACGAAGTCGCAGTTGTGGGCAATGGATTTAATAATTTATTGCTAAATATTTCAAAAATTTATACACCATTTAAAATAATAATGGGTGCAGAAAAGCCTACCGAAGGATGGGAACTACTTCGTTATACAGAAGCTAGTGAATTGACCTATATTTACGTGTGTAGAAGCCAATTATGCTTTAAGCCTACTACACATATAGATGATTTTGTTGTATTGCTGCTCCCAACTAATTGGCCTTAAATTATAATTATGCCACAATAAAACATAAACTTGTTGCGTTAATAAAACTCGGAGTAAACTTGTTTGGCTATTTTACAACAGAAAAAAGTTGTATAATCGCAAAGTGAAACAAAGGATTATTTAATTATATTTGCCCTTACTTAAAAAGTAAATTGTAAAAATGAACAATAGATTATTAACCATCATCGTAGTATCAAGCCTAGTAGTATCTTCTACTAGTTGCAAGCTACTAGGAAAGAGAAAATCTGGATCAATGCCAAACGACGGTCAGTTGTACGGTGTGGCACCAGGTGTTAAAAACAACCTCACCCGCCCGCCGGGTATGGTGTATATCCCACCAGGAACCTTTCATATGGGACCAAGTGATGAGGATCCTACATACGCATTTACAGCTAGAAATAAACAAGTTTCTATCAGTGGATTTTGGATGGATGCTACAGAAATTACTAACAATGAGTATCGCCAGTTTACTAATTGGGTAAGAGATTCTATCTCTGCTAAGCTTATGGGAATGGTAAAACAAAGCCCAGATGGTAATGAAATGGTAGATTGGACCAAAGCCAAAAAAATAGATTATGGTAAAAAAGAAACTTTTGAGAAAATAGATGCCATCATCGTTAGTGCTGATAATAGATTATTTGGCAAAAAAGAATTAGACGCAAAGAAAATAGTATACCAAAGCGAAGTTTTTGATTATAAAGCCGCTGCTACCAATAGGGACCAAACCGTACCTCGTTCTGCTTTCATCGTAAAGCAAGAAATACCAGTATATCCAGATTCTTTGTGTTGGGTTCGTGATTTTGCTTATTCGTACAATGAGCCAATGGCAAAACGTTACTACAGCCATCCAGCCTACGGTAACTACCCAGTGGTAGGTGTAAACTGGAAACAGGCTACTGCATTTTGCGAATGGAGAACTCAGTATCTGAATGCATTTCTTGAAGGAAAGAAAAAGGCTCAAGAGTCTGATTTTCACTTAGCTTCAGAAGGGCAGTGGGAGTACGCAGCTAGAGGTGGTCGCTCACAAGCGCCTTACCCTTGGGGTGGTCCTTACATCAGAAATAAGAAAGGTTGCTTATTGGCAAACTTTAAGCCAGGAAGAGGTAACTATCCAGAAGATGGTGGATTATATACCGTAAGAGCAGATGCTTACTGGCCTAATGATTTTGGTCTTTACAACATGGCGGGTAATGTAGCAGAGTGGACAGGTTCTCTATACTATGAAGGAGCTTATAACTTTCAGCATGATATGAACCCAGATATTCGTTGGAATGCAAAAAACTCTGATCCTCCAAGAATGAAGCGTAAAGTAGTTCGTGGTGGTAGCTGGAAAGATGTGGCTATGTATTTACAAAACGGAACAAGAGCCTATGAGTACCAAGATACCTCTAAGTCTTACATAGGATTTAGATGTGTGATAGATCTTCCTGCAACTGGTGCTAAAAGAAGATAATGAATAACAATATTTACCAACCTCCAACCAAACCAACCAAATTACTTCTATAGAATATTTTTAACTGATTTTACTAATAACCCATTATCGCTTATAGCGAGATGGGTTATTATTTGAAAAATTGTGTCCAATCATCCTTATTTTATATTAAGAACTTACATTTAAACTAAACAAAAAACCTTAACAAAAAAACTAAAAACAATGGCTGCAAAAAAAAGAACCTTTTTGACCTTAATTGATGTCCTAGTAAGTGCCGGCGCTGCCGTAATCATCTTTGCTGCTTGGGCTAAGCTTACGCACCAATCTTACGCAGATGTATTACTTACTGTAGGTATGTGGACAGAAACAGCCATCTTCCTGGTATACGCTGGTATTGAGTGGGTGAAACCTAAAAATCATGATGAAGACCATGCATCAGTAGCGATGCCAACTGGAAGTCCAGCATTAGCATCTATGGATAAGATGATGCAAGAGGCCGATATTACTCCTGCTAACTTACGTAAGCTAGGTGAAGGATTCCAAAAATTAGGGACAACAGTAAATGGTATTTCTGAAGTGGGTGATGTTGTAAAAACTACATCTGAATTTAGTGCAAAAACTAAAGAAGCTACCACCGCATTGACTAGTATGTCTGCTGCATTTACTTCTAGTGCTAACACTATGGGTTCGTTTAGTAAAGCATCTGAGAGTGCAGTAGGTTTTCACGACCAAGTACAGGTCCTTACAAAGAACCTTGGTTCTTTGAATACAATATATGAGCTAGAATTAAAAGAAAGTAATAATCATCTTAAAGCATTGAATGGCTTCTACGGTAAAATGGCAGAAGCTAGTCAGGCAATGATGAGCAGTGTAGATGATGCTAACAGAGCAAAAGAGCAAATTGGTACTTTAGCTAACAACTTAGGTAAGTTAAACAGCGTGTACGGAAATATGCTTAGTGCAATGCAAGCGCCACGTTCTTAATAATTAAGTATATTAAGAAAAGAACCACAGCAAACAATATTACAAAAAATTAAATCTTAATAGATTATGGCTTTACCTAAAGAGCCCCGGCAGAAAATGATCAATATCATGTACTTGGTATTGACGGCAATCCTGGCGCTAAATGTATCATCGGAAGTAATTAATGCCTTTAGAACGGTAGATAAAAGTTTGGTAAGATCAAACGAAAGTATTTCTGAAGCGACAAATACCCTCTACACCTCATTAGAGGCAAAATTAAAAGAGGCGGAGTCTGCAAAGCAGGCTGAGTATTGGAATCCAAAAGCTTTGCAAGCACAGAAGCTTTCTAAAGACTTGAATGATTATATTGAAGTACTAAAGAAGTCTTTGAAAGAAGGATCTGGACTCAAGATGAAAGATGGTGTAGAAGATTTTAAAATGGATGATTTATCTGCATCAACGGTTTTATTTGAGAACCAAAAGAAAGGCCCAGAATTAGAGAAAAAACTAAATGAATACAGTCAAGCAATGCTAAATATTGATCCTGAGATCAGAAAAGAGTTTGAAAAATCATTGGCTTCAATTTTAGTACCTGTAGTAGGACTAGATGGTAAAAAGAAATCGTTTACGAATGGTTATTTTTTCCAAACACCTACAATTGCAAGTTTAACTTTGTTGTCTAAGTTTCAAAACACTGTAAAGAATTCTGAGAACCAAGTGGTTACTTTTGCGCATAATAAGATTGGGCAGGTTAAAGTAATCTATGATGAGTTCGCTGCTATCGTAGGGCAAAGTTCGAACTATGTGATGCCGGGCGAAAAAGTAAAAATTACAGCAGGTGTTGGTGCATTTAGTACAAAAGCACTGCCACAAATTAGTATTGGAGGTTCTTCAATGAGCGTAAATAGTCAAGGAGTTGCAGAAAGAGAATTTACTGCTGCTGGTGGTGGTAATCAAAATGTACCAGTTACAGTTACTTACACTAAGCCAGATGGTACTAAAGAATCTAAGAGTTATACCATACAATACACGGTAGGTACACCAGGTGGTGCTGCGGTGATGCTAGATAAGATGAATGTGTTTTACATAGGTGTTCCTAATCCGGTTACTATAGGTTCTCCTACTGGTTGGGATAAGACAAGTGTTTCTATGAGTGGCGGTTCTATAAGTGGAACTGGTAGTTCAAGGACGGTGACTGTTAGTTCCGTAGGAACGGCATCCATAACTGTTACTGCAAATGGTAAGAGTTCTACTTTCCCTTTCCGTGTGAAGCAAATTCCTCCTCCAGTATTTAAGGTGGGAGATGGCAAACCAAGGATGGCAACAGTAGTATTTAAAGGTCAGCAGTTTTGTAGAGCAGAGTTAGAAAACTTTGAATTTGATTTGAAATTCAATGTAGTATCCGCAAGAGTTATTTTTTACGGAGCTGGTTTCCCTAGTCCAATCACACAAAACATTAGCGGTGGTAGTTTATCTGGAATTGCAGCAAGTATGGCTAAATGCCAACCGGGTAGCTCTATTTCTTTTGAAAATGTCGTAGTGTCAGGACCAGGTGGTCAGAGATCAATTGATGGTAAATCCATACAGTTATATTAAAATAGAATAGATATGAAAAACTTAATTAAGTCCCTGTTTCTAGTTGTTTGCTTGGCATTTGTTGCCGATGCAGCGATGGCTCAGAAGAAAAAAGCGCCAGCAAGAAAAGTGGTAAAGCGAACTACTAAGAAAACAACAACTGCTAATGTAGCCGCTACAGAAAATGAAGCTGCTGCTGCGCCAGCTCCAGAAACGGACACTTTGCCAATCAAGAAAATAAAGAAGTCCCTAAGGCCAGATGAGGCTGTAGAGACTACTGCTTTGAATGATAGGGTTCCGCTTCCTTATGAGAACCTTAGAGCAGATGACGCAGTTTATCGCCATAAAATATGGAGAGAAATAGATGGTAGAGAAAAAATGAATCAACCATTTATGTACTCAGCAGATGAGAACACAGGTAATCAACGCTTCATATCTATTTTACTTACTGCTATCCAAAATGATAGTATCACAGTATTTGATGCTGCAGAGGATGATAGATTTACCACGCCTATGACAGGAAGCCAAGTTGCACAAAAAGTTGCTGGTGATGTAATAGACGTTCCAATTTATGGAGAGAATGGTGAGATTGTACGTGTAGATAGAAAAAGAAATGAAATTTCTTTAGACTCGTTCTACAAGTTCAGAATTAAAGAAGAAGTAATTTTTGATAAAGAGAGCTCAAGATTATTTTGGAGGATCTTAGGTATTGCACCTTTAAAAAGTGTGATAAGCCAGGAAACTGGTGCTTATCTAGGAGAGCAAGAGCTATTTTGGGTGTACTATCCTGATATGAGAGCTGTATTTGCAAAGAGCAATGTATATAATGGTAAAAACTACGGCGCTAGAATGAGTTGGGAAGAATTATTTGAAAGCAGAATGTTCAGTGGTAGAATTGTAAAAAGTACTATCGAGAATCCTGGTGATAAATATATCAAAGAATACGGTGGTCTTAACAATAAGCCAATCTTACAATTGCTAGAAGGCGAAAGAGTAAAAGAGAAAATCTTTAACTATGAGCAAGATCTGTGGGAGTACTAGATTGTAGTAGAAATATTATTAAATGCCGTCTTTGTTTAAGGGCGGCATTTTTATTTGTTAGAAAGTGATGTCGCATTATTTTGCATTAAAGTACTCTTTGATTAATAATGCCCTCGATTCTCCGATCTCCTGCGATAATTCCTTAAGAGAAGCTGCTTGCACCTTTTTTACCGACTTATATTTTAATAGTAATGCTTGTGCAGTACTTTTCCCAATTCCCTTGATCTCTTCTAACTCATTTTTTATAGTGCCCTTACTTCGTAGGTTTCTATGAAAGGTGATACCGAAGCGATGTACTTCATCCCTAATGCGCCTGATGAGTTTTAATGTCTCACTATCCCAGTCTAATTGTAAAGAAGTATTATCGGTGGCATAGAATAGTTCTTCTTTATTTTTTGCCAATCCTACCACTGTGGTTTGTCCTCTAAGGCCTAGTGTGTCTATAGCTTCCATAGCAGCGCTTAGCTGCCCCTTTCCTCCATCTATGATAATGAGTTGAGGAAGAGGAGCCCCTTCGTCAGAAAGACGCTTATATCTTCGGTAAACAATCTCCGTCATAGATGCAAAGTCATTGATGCCTACAACTGTTTTTATTTTAAACCTTCTATAATCTTCCTTACTCGGCTGGCCATTTTTGAAACATACCATTGCGCCTACAGGATATGCACCCTGAAAATTACTATTATCGAAACATTCTATATGTACGGGTAGTTCCTTTAGTTTTAAAAGCGATTGCATCGTTACAAGCACTTCTATCTTTTCATCTGTCGTTTTATCTTCTAGCATCAGCATTTTTCTCGCCTTCAATTCAGCTTTAAAATAATCTACATTTTTAATAGAAAGATCAATGAGTTTCTTTTTATCTCCAGCTTTTGGAACTGTTATTATGACGTCGGCTTCTTCATAGTCTAGCGGGAAAGGAACAATAATCTCTTTCGCTTCACTTTGAAAAGTGTGCCGCATTCTTGCAATGGCAAATGCTAATACCTCTTCTTTTGTTTCTTCTAATTTTTTTCTAAGTGTAGTAGTTTTTGTTTGTATTATAGTGCCATTGCTCACATTCAAATAGTTTACATAGGCAATGTTTCCTTCTTCTAAG
>JBBRHK010000117.1:0-8167 GCA_038222815.1 Chitinophagales bacterium | reverse complement strand
CGCCACAGGGTATTGCATTGAGTATGTACGTAGGTTTTGTGTTCTATAGCGTATATCATTTAAGTAAAAACGAAAAAGAGATTCAAGGACTAAAAGCTTGCTTCAACCAAGGTTTTAAGACTTTTATTATTATGACTTTGTGCATTGTGGTGTTTACGTTTTTCTTTTACAAGCTTAATAATAGTTTCTTAGAGGAAGGTATTGCAGCCAACACGGAGCTAATTAGAGAACAAGGCAATCATACGGAGGCGGAGATATTAGTGAATAACGAAAAACTAAGGAGTATTTTTATGCCAATGATGATGAGTATTACAACGCTCATTTTACTAATTTTGGGAGCAATATCAAGCATTGTGGCAGCAGCCTTGTTTAGAAAAAATAATTAATACAAATTAATGGATGTATCTGTAATAATACCATTGTACAACGAGGAAGAATCTTTGCCAGAGCTTATGGCGTGGATAGAAAGGGTAATGACCAAGGAGCAATTGAGTTATGAAGTCATTATGATAGATGATGGTAGTACAGACAGTTCTTGGGAGGTGATAGAAAACCTAAGAAAAAATAACGCCTCATTAAAGGCAATAAAATTTCAAAGAAACTATGGTAAGAGTGCAGCGCTAAACGAAGGGTTTAGAGCTGCAAAAGGAGAAGTCATAATTACTATGGATGCAGATATGCAAGATAGTCCAGATGAAATTCCATCTCTGAGAAAAATGATTTTGGAGGAAGGATATGACATTGTAAGTGGCTGGAAAAAAGTAAGACACGATAGTAAATTGGCTAAGAATATTCCTTCTAAACTCTTTAATGCCGTGGCTAGAAGAAGCAGCGGTATTAAATTAAATGATTTTAATTGTGGTTTAAAAGCTTACAAGAATAAAGTTGTAAAAAGCATAGAGGTATATGGCGAGATGCACAGGTATATTCCTATCCTGGCAAAATGGAGTGGTTATAAGAAGATAGGAGAAAAAGTGGTAGAACATAGGGCTAGAAAATATGGCGTAACCAAGTTTGGGTGGGAACGATTTGTAAATGGTTTCTTAGATCTATTTTCTATAATGTTTGTAGGAAAGTTTGGTAAGCGACCTATGCATTTCTTTGGCCTATGGGGAAGTATATTTTTCTTTTTTGGTTTTGTATTTTTATTCTACATAACTATTTCTAAATTCTTCTTTGACCAGACAGGTATTACACAAAGACCTCTATTTTTTGTTTCGCTTACTTCGATGATTATTGGAAGTCAATTATTTTTAGCGGGCTTTATAGGAGAACTTATTGCAAGAAACTCTAGCGAAAGAAATAGCTACCTTATACAAGAAAAAATAGGATTGGACAATAACTAACACCGTTCCCTTATGCGTATAGTGATACTTGGTCCTGCACATCCTTTGAGGGGCGGCGGTATGACTACTTTTAATGAACGATTAGCTACACAATTTCAAAATGAGGGACACGATGTTACCATCTTTTCTTTCTCACTACAATATCCATCATTTATTTTTCCTGGCAGTAGTCAGTATAGTGATGAGCCTGCACCGCCACATTTAAAAATAGAATCAGTTGTCAATTCTATCTCCCCTTACAATTGGGTAAAGGTGGGTAATCAATTAAAGAATCTGAAACCAGATGTAGTGGTGGTTCGTTATTGGTTACCGCTTATGGGGCCAGCCCTTGGTACAATTCTGAGACGGGTTAAAAAAAATAAACACACAAAAGTTGTTTGCTTGGCAGATAATGTTATTCCCCACGAAAAAAGGCCCGGCGATAAAATATTTACAAAATACTTTGTGCAACCCATTGATGCATTTATTACAATGAGCGAAGAAGTAATGAAAGATTTGAGAAAATTCTCACAGAAACCAGCCTTGCTTATTCCGCATCCTTTGTATGATAATTTTGGAGAAAAAATAGCAAAGGATATTGCTAGGCAAAAACTTGGATTAGCAGCATCAGATTTTGTACTACTCTTTTTTGGATTTATAAGAAAATATAAAGGGCTCGATTTATTGCTGGAAGCTATGCCCACCATAATAAAAAATATACCCAATGTAAAACTCGTTATTGCAGGAGAGTTCTACGACAAGCCAGAAATTTACTCTAGTTTATTGAATGCTATTGAACCCAAAGAATCTGTTTTATTACACACTCATTTTATTTCTTCCGATGAAGTAAAAACTTATTTTAGCGCAGCAGATGTACTAGTACAACCTTACAAAGACGCCACACAGAGTGGTGTTTCTCCCCTAGCCTATCATTTTGAAGTACCAATGATAGTTACTAATGTGGGTGGCTTACCTGCCCTAGTTCCACACGGAGTAAGTGGATTAGTAACAGAGCCTACTGCCATTGATATAGCAGATACCATCATAGGTTTTCATCAAAAAGGGGCAGCATCTTTTAAGAATGGATTGCTTGAGGAAAAAAAGAAATACAGCTGGGAAAGAATGACGAACGAAATAATTAATCTCGCAAATAGCTAGCCCAATTTTGAGTTTCTTAGGCTTCAACTTTTAGGTAAAAAGGTGGCGGTAAGCGCCTTCTCCTCCTCGGTAATTTTCACTTCCGCATAATGGCCCGGCGGCACATTGCAAATCGTCATTTCATCTAAAATATCAACGGTATTTTTCAAAGTAGATAATCCATCCGACTTTATGAGGTACATTAAATCATTCTCTTTTGTAGTGATGCGTTTTCTATTAATGACCTCTCGTACAGCCTCGTAAGTAGTAGCTTCTACTTTTGCATCTTTCAATTCGCCAAAATAATAAAGGATTTGATTCTCCTCGCCCATTAAAATTGTCATAGCACCAGAAGCTCTCGTATTTCTAATAATACCCTTATCATTCGGCTCATTAACCACCATCACTCTTGCTTCTGCCATCGTTGTAGTAAATACGAAGAAAGTCACCAGCAAAAATCCTAGATCAACCATTGGGGTCAGATCTACTTTTGTATTTAGGCGCTTTAGTTTCTTAACGCCAGCTGTCTTATTACTTTGATTGTTTGTAGTTGTTATCTCTGCCATAATTGTAAGATTTAAAGTTTACGAATATGACAATAAGATGCCTTTGGAAAAATATTCCATAAGATAAAATTAAACCTACATTGAAATTAGAAATTGAAATCCGTAGAATTTAAAAAATTAAGCCTTAACTCTTTGAGCACAAAACTCATTAAACGCTTCCTCTTTAATCTCTGCAAGATTCTCTTCTGGCAAAGTGAATTGCAGTAGTTGATTATTTTTTAAATCAATCGTAAGGATGTTGCTCTTTAGTATCACTTGATTTACTACAGACCAAGGATAGTTCTTTTTAGGAAAAGAGGGATATGTAATGCCTTCATTCATAAAAAAAACGATAGGCTTTTGTAAAGCAAAATAAGACACTACCACAACTAAAGCCATTAGAGTCATCAGGACATAATCGCCGAGTATTAACCAAGCAATGGAAGATAATCCAATAGCAACGATGGTGGCCCTATTTTGTAAAACTACTTTTTTAGATAAATAAAGCAAGAATGTACTAGAGATTACAAACATCATTATTAAGGCAGCAATATAAGCAGACAAAGGATATGGCTTAGAAAACGACAACCCAAATGCCAGCAGATTGATGGCCAGTAATAGTAAGGAAATACGAGTGTAAGCTTTCGCCTTATCGTTAGGCAATGTTATCTGATAATTGGTCATTTATTGGGGATTACTATCTATAAGTAAATTACAAAGGCGATATAATATTCTTGAAGCTACATTTTCATCCCACTCATCTCTACTCACGCCTACTTCATTGAGGTCGAAGCCAATAATCTTCTTACCAGCGGCTCTCATTTTTTTAAATAAATAAAATACCTGCTCTGTTTCCAATCCGCCTTGCACAGGCGTACCAGTATGCGGGCAAAGTTTTGGATCAAGTCCATCTATATCAAAACTTACATAAACATTTTTTGGCAATTGCTCTACAATTTCATCCACCACCACACTCCAATTTTTTCCTTCGTAAAAAGCAGCTTTTATATCTCTATCAAAAAATATAGAAACCCTTCCATTACTTTCATTAGCATAAGCCAGTTCTTCATCACAATAGTCTCTAATTCCTACTTGTACTATTTTCTTTACTTGCGGCGTTTCTTCCAAGGTGTTATACATTATAGAGGCGTGAGAGTAATTGAACCCTTCATAAGCCTTACGTAAATCGCAATGTGCATCTATTTGTAAAATTCCAAAGTCATCATATTTTTCTCCAATTGCCTTAATAAATCCCAAAGGAGTACTATGATCACCACCTAGCAAGGCTACAAGCTTCCCTTGTGCTAAGATGGATTTTGTCTGCTCATACACCCAATTATTTAAAAAGATGCTACCCTCGTTTATCTCCTTTACGCTTTTACACATAAATTTATTTTCGGATACTTCATCACCTTGTGAGATATAATTAATATACAGCTCCGCTTCCTTACGTAAGTAATCACTTTTTGTTAAAATCTTTTTATCTACTGGTCGCATAAAAATACCTTGCCTCCAAGCATCTTGCACTTCTGGGTCGTATAAATCTACCTGTAGGCTTGCCGTAAAAATATGATCTGGGGCCCTAGCAGTACCAGCGTTGTAGCTTACAGTAACTTCCCACGGGATTGGCAAAATAACCAACCGAGATTCGTCCTCGCTAAATGGAAGTCCAAAAATATTATTATTGATATTCCCTACCGAGTTTGGATCAAAATCTTTTATATCAGCCATTTTATTATTTTTTCGAGGGTGCAAATATACCCTTTGTATGTTAATACTTTTGTTAAGTGAAATAAAGGCTTCTAAACACTTCCTACAACGGCATTATTGAAGTATATTTGCGGCGAATAAAAAGTGCCGTCGGAAAAGCAGTAATTCATCAGGCAAAAAACGAGAACTTCTTAGGAGCAGATATTGTTTTGGTTTAAGTTACAAATCTTTGATTTATGAAAAAAACACACATCATTATTTTAGTAGGTATTGCTGCGCTAATCGTAGCATTACTCGTTTTCTCTGCCGATTTTTCTACCTACGATAGCATCGTTTCCTCTAAAGAAAAACAAGGCGAATTTGTACACGTAATTGCTAAAGTAGATAAGACTAAGCCGGTAGAGTACGACCCAATTAAAAACCCTAATTATGTTACTTTTTATGCGGTAGATAGTCTAGGCGGCGAAACTAAAGTGGTCTATAAAAATGCTATGCCAGGGGATTTAATGAAGAGCGAAAGACTAGTGATGACGGGTAAAATGCAGAAAGATCATTTTGAGTGTAAAGATATTTTACTAAAATGCCCTAGTAAATATAAAGATGATGAAAAGCAAATGGAGAAAGAAGTTACTGGAACAATAGAAACAAAGCAATCTTAATTTTAGAAATATAAGCTGGTAGTAAGATGGAATTTTTAGGAGAACATTTATGGCTAGGCCAAGTAGGACATTTATTAGTATTGATAGCTTTCGCTGCAAGCATATTGTCAACAGTTGCATTTTATCTCTCTTCTAAGAACAGAGCAGATTCTAATAGCTGGTTACAGTTTGGTAAAAAGATATTTATCATTCAATCCGTTGCACTTTTCCTTGTATTTGCAGCCTTAATTTTTGTTTGTAGTCAGCATTGGTTTGAGTATATGTATGCTTATAAGCATTCCTCCAGAGAATTAGAATTCAAATACTTACTGGCGTGTATTTGGGAAGGGCAAGAAGGAAGCTTTTTACTTTGGAGCCTATGGCACAGTGTGATTGGATGTTTTATTTTATTTAAGCCTACTGCACAAGAAAATAAATTTTGGACAGCTCCTGTAATGTCAGTGATAGGTCTAGCACAATTCTTCTTGGTATTTATGCTAGTAGGTATTTACATTGGTGAAGCCAAGCTAGGTAGCAGTCCATTTACGCTTACAAGAAATGAAATAGCCGCTCCTATTTTCCAAAGGGCTAATTACCTAAGTCTAATAAAAGATGGCGTAGGTCTTAATATTCTTCTTCGTAATTATTGGATGGTGATACATCCTCCTATATTGTTTTTTGGTTTTGCACTTACTATTGTACCTTTTGCATACGCCTATGCCGGCATACAGCAAAAGAAATTTGGAGAATGGGTTGCACCGGCATTGCCTTGGGC
Source organism: Chitinophagales bacterium (assembly GCA_038222815.1). Taxonomy (GTDB): domain Bacteria; phylum Bacteroidota; class Bacteroidia; order Chitinophagales; family Chitinophagaceae; genus Ferruginibacter. The sequence goes on along the minus strand of JBBRHK010000117.1, from coordinate 2,037 downwards.
GCTAGGTTGCGCAGCAATACTAGGCACAGGTATTATGATGGGTGGAAAATGGGCCTACGAGTCACTTAGCTTTGGCGGATTCTGGGCTTGGGATCCTGTAGAGAATGCCTCGCTAGTGCCTTGGCTTATTCTTATTGCTGGAATGCATACGATGGTGATTTATAAAGCTACTAAGCAGTCTTTAAAAGCCAGTTATTTCTTTATTTTTCTAAGTTTTGGCTTCATATTATACTCTACATTCCTCACACGTACAGGTGTGCTAGGCGATACGTCTGTACACGCATTTACAGAGGCAGGTAAAGCCATTAATATAATGATAGGACTTTTTGTAGCTGCTTTTATAGTTCCATCTTTGATTATGCTATTTACCAATGGCAAAAAAATGGCTGGACCTTTAAAAGAAGAAGAAACCAATAGCAGAGAATTTTGGATGTTTATAGGTTCCCTCACATTCTTTCTTACAGCAATTTTCATTATTGCGAAGACCTCCGTACCAGTGTATAATAAGATCACAGGTAGTAACATTGCCCCACCAGAAGATGTAGAATTTTCTTATAATAAAATAATGGCTCTGGTAGCTATCATTATAGGAATGCTTACCGCAGTAACGCAATATTATAGGTATAAGGCTACGCCAAAGTTTGAAGTATTAAAGAAACTTGCCCTTCCATTTGCTATTAGCGTGGTTCTTATGCTAGGATTGATATTTCTTTATCCTTTAGAGTACCGTAAGCAGGGCATAGGATTTTTGATAGCTATATACGTGGCTACATTTGCTTGTATATTCACTATTACAGCCAATGCAAAATATTTTATTACTGCTAATAAAATGGTCTTCCTAAAAGCAGGATCTTCAATCTCACATCTTGGATTTGGCCTAATGATATTAGGAATGCTCATTACAAGTAGCAACAAGGAAACAATTAGTAACTCTAGTACTAATGGCATTGTACTACCTGTAGGTGTAGATCCGCAGACAAGGCAACAAGACAACCCTAAAGAAAACCTTACACTCATAAGAGCAGTTCCTGCTACGATGGGAGCCTATGCCGTTACCTTTATGAATGATTCTGCAGGCCAAGAAACAGGAAGAAAATTTTTCAATATAAAGTTTGAAAAAAAGAAAATAGGCGAAGCCACCTCAAAAGAAACTTTCATATTACAGCCCGATGTGTATATGATGAAGGACAACAATATGAGTAGCAATCCTGATACTCGTTCTTACCTTACTAAGGATATATTTACCTACATCAGTTACACCATAAATAAGGAAAGTGCCGTTATGGACACATCCTCTTTTCTTATAGATGAGTTACCGATTGGCGACACTACTTTCTATAGCAATGGTCTTGTTATTCTAAACAATGTAGAGAGTAACCCTAATAACTCAAGAAGGATAAATCCTAACAGTATGGCCTTAATGGCTGATGTAACTGTGCAGACTAAAGAAGGAAAAAACTTTACTGTAAAACCAATGATAGAAGTAGAGGGAAACAATGTAAACTTTATTGATGATACGTTATTTGCCCAAAACCTTTTTGTACGTTTTGCAGGGATAGGAGAAGACAATGCTGTAAAAATAGGGGTTAAGGAAGCTGAGGGCTTAATAGACTTTGTAACTGTGAAAACCTATATTTTCCCTTACATCAATCTGGTATGGTTAGGTCTTATTGTAATGAGTATGGGCTTAATGCTGAGTATGGTATTTAGAAGTAAGATGAAGAAGAACGCTCAGATTATTGTATTGCTTCTTTCACTCGCTGGACTTGCATATATGTTTTTGTTTGCCAATGCTTAGTTTATTTTAACGTATCAAACTCTTATTTTTTTTGTTCAAAATGAATTTTCCTTTTTAACTTTAATAAGGCAAATAACTAACCATTGAGAATCTTCCTAATTTTACTCTGTATTTTTTCGGTCATATCCGGCAAGGCGCAGTATTCACAAAATGATACGCTTACCCGAGAAGGCATTATATACAATGGGGACACCATTCCCGTTCTCACTTTAGAGTACGTCTCCATATATGGATTTAGA
>JBBRHK010000116.1:0-8230 GCA_038222815.1 Chitinophagales bacterium | reverse complement strand
CCAAGGTTTTTGTAAGGTGGTACATAGTCGTCCCAAGTTTCTTTCATTGCCTTATTAGTTTCAGTAGAAAAAAGTTTTGTAAGCGAGGCCCACATTCCTCTCCACTCTAGCTTCTCATCGTTAATAAGGGTTTGATTTATTTGATTCAAAATCTGACGATTGATGTCGCCTGTACCTGTTTCTTTAGTAGATATTATATGAGCTTCGGGCGCTAAGGTCAATATTTCTGCAAGATTTTGATATCCACCGCAACTTCCTAGCACTACTATTTTTGCATTATCTGGCATTCTATCTATCGTACCTCTTAACCAATAGCTATGACCCCGATGTACTACTACGCTAGGGTGCATTTGGTTAGCCCGCAAATAATTATTCAAATGCACCTGAGAAGAATCGTCCAAGTTTTTATCAGAGTCTAATGGCCTGTTGGCGTATACATATACGTCTCCTTTTTTACTCTTTATTTCTACCCATTCTGGTTTCCAAGAAACCACCCAGTCGCTGAGAGAAAATGAATTTACAAATGAAGGGAAGAATGTTTTACCATCTTCATCTCCATAAAAGAATACCTGTTGTACAATTCTCCCTTTATCATCCTTTAAGGTCTTTGTAGCAATATCGTATATAGATGGAATACCGATCGCCGCAGTTAAGTCTACACTCTTCTCATCATCTGCACTTTCAAAAATTAATTTTAATAAATTGTAAATTACTTTGCCTCGATTGTTATTTGAATTCTGCGCAGCGAGTTCATTTTCTTTTACATAATTTAATATAGTACTTCTTAGTGTTGGGTTTACAATACTGCTGTAGGCATCTGCTACATCTACCGCATCTTCTAGGTCGCTGCCCTCATCTAAGTTGCCTACAAAATCTTTCATAGTGGTGCCTGCATTTTCTACGGTCATGCTGGCAAGGAAATCATCTAGGTGATTATAGTTTGCCGCCATCTTTACAAACTTTTTGAAGTAATCTTTATTTACATCTTTTAATAAAACATCCCCTTGAAAGGTAGGGGTCATTAATTCTCTAAGTCTGGCAAAACTGTGCTTGTAGCTTGAAGTATAAATATCATTCTCTCCCATTATTATTACATAATAGAGCTCAGTAGCCGTTAAAGGCTGTATGGCACGCATTCTTACTGGTACGCTACTATTATGTAGCAGGTTGATAGGAGAAATAAAATGCTTCAACGCTTTACTTTTCAGCGTTGCTCTAAGACCATTGGTGCCAAACATCGCAACAGCAGTATCCTTTTGTTGTAATCTTTTCGCATAGCCAATTTCGGTCTGTACTAGAAGTTTAAAATAACCTAAACTATCATAGCCTTTTTCCCCATCACCCACAGTTTTTTCTATTTGCTCAATCGTTATTTTCTCAGATAATAAATCGTCTAAAAAAGGAAAATAATTAAGTGCTGTAGGCATATCACTTAGTCTAGTGATCATCTTCACTGCGTGATTATTACTTTGTCTTATTTTTTTACCTTCTGGGCTATATTTACTTTGAGCATAGGTGTAGAGTTGAGTGGGCGTTCTATAAGCAGCTACTGTTAATAAGCTATCTGCAAATGTTTCCGCTAAGTATGGCCTTATAGAAGGCATTATATTAGTAGGATTTAACGCAATGTATTTTAGATAAACAACATTTTCTAAATCTTTCACATAGGCATCATCTGCAAAAATATTGGCGTGTATTCGAGCAAGTTCATACGTTTCACCAGCCACAATGGGCAATAACCTTTCTTTAGCTATAGATGCTTTCATCAGCAACTCAAAATTGCTTACTAATATAGGAAACTCTAATGCGTTTATTTTTCTACCGCGGAGCGCAATTCTAAAATCTCTCAACAAGCTTTCTATATACCGAAGGTATTTTACCTTTTCGTTTCTTGTAGGAATGGCAGTATTAGTTTCTACAGAAAATCTTAACTCATCAATTTTTCTGTAAAGTATATCTGTGAGTAATAGGTTGATCGATTCATCTTCGTCTACACTAAATGTTTTGTCCTTTTTTCTATCTGCAAGGTCTATTTCGTTTTGCTCATCGATAATTTTATCATGAAATAGTTGCCTATCAATAGGTATTCTTACAGTATCCGCCTGAGCAAAAATGCTAGTAGATGCAAGTAGTAAAAAAAAGAAAATGTAAAATAGTTTCATAGTATATGTTCAAATAAATTGACAATGACAAAGTTAAACAAGCACAAACGTTTTTTATTGCTTTTACAGCTGTTGATAGTCAAAGGCATAACAATTTAGTAACCTTATAACCTCACTTTAACGTTTGAAAACTATTTTCATAAGGTTAGCTTTGCAACCAAATGAGTAACAACCAACCTTATCGAATTTTATTGGTGGATGATGAGCCTAATATTTTAGAAATATTACACTTTAATCTCTCCAAAGAAGGCTACTTAATTGCAGAGGCTGTAAATGGTTTAGAAGCCATTGAAGTTGCCACTAAGTTCAAGCCAGACTTGATAGTATTAGATATGATGATGCCTAAGATGAGTGGCAAAGAAGCTTGTGCTACTTTTAGAAAGTTGCCTCAATTTTCGGATACTATTATTGTATTTCTTACTGCAATGAGTAATGAGCAGTCAGAGATAGATGGCTTAGAGTCTGGCGCAGATGATTACATCACAAAACCAGTAAGTCCTAAGGTGCTTATTACAAAAGTAAATGCATGGCTGCGAAGATTGCCGAAAGCCTTGCCAGAGGCTACTATTGGGTTGGAAATAGATAGAGAACGATTTCTTGTAAAAATTGGTGATCAAGATATTAGCCTAGCAAAAAAGGAATTTGAATTGCTTGCACTGCTGGTATCAAAACCAGGAAAAGTATTTTTAAGAAATGAAATTCTTACTACCATTTGGGGTACAGATGTAATTGTAGGTGATCGTACTATAGATGTACATATTAGAAAAATAAGGCAAAAGTTGAATTTAGATTGTATTACAACTGTAAAGGGTGTAGGATATAAGTTTGAAATGTAATTTTACTATGCTATCTACATTACAGCCAATATTTTTAATTAAATTCGTAACAAAAAGAATTGCTTCAGTCAAAAAATTTATCTCCAAGATCACTTGCACTTTTTACCGCATTGGTAATTTCTGCACCTATAGCATTGGTTTTCTTTGGGCTTAATCATTCATTCGTAGAAGCTATTATATTTTTTAGCGCCATTCTTATTGGTTGTTATCTGGTAATTTTTCTCACCCTCGAAAGATTTATTTATAGAAAAATTAAACTAGTATATAAGCTTATTGCACAGACCAAGGCTACCAAGCGAGAAGAATTTTATGAAAAGAATATCCTGCCAAGGAAAGGAATAGATGATGTAAGAGAAGATGTGGAAGAATGGGCATTGCAAAGAAAGCAACAAATAGAAATGCTAGAGCAGAATGAGCAGTACAGAAAAGAGTTTTTGCAAAACCTAAGCCATGAACTTAAGACGCCGATATTTGCTATTCAAGGTTATGTAGATACCCTGCTTAATGGTGCGTTACATGATGAAAATGTAAATAAGAAATTTTTGACTAACGCCGCTAGTAATGTAGATAGGCTTGCTTCTCTGGTAAATGATTTAGATGAAATTACAAGGCTAGAAAGTGGAAAACAGCCTTTACAATTGAGCAATTTTGTGATTCAAGATTTGGTAAAAAGCGTGTATCAATCTTTAGAAATAAATGCTCAGAAAAAATCAATTTCTCTTACGATAAAAAAGGGTTGTGAAGCGCCGTTACAGGTAAATGCTGATGAAGGAAAGATCAGACAAGTGCTAACAAATTTGATACTCAATGCAATAAAGTACTCTAACAATTCTGCAATTGTAGAAGCGAGTTTTTACAACATTGATAAAGATTTAATTCTTGTAGAAATAACAGATACAGGTTTTGGTATTGCAGAGGAACATCTTGTGAGGATTTTTGAAAGATTTTACAGAACAGATGCTGCGAGAAGCAGGAATATTGGCGGCAGCGGTCTTGGTCTAAGTATTTGTAAACATATTGTGGAAGCCCACGGCCAATCTATACATGTAAGAAGCAAAGTGAATGTGGGTAGTACGTTTGGCTTTACATTACCTATGAAAAATTAAATTTAGAGTGAGGCTTTTAGCTCCCCAAGTAATGCTTTCACATTTTTCAATTCATCAATCACTTTGAAAGTCTCATCTTGCTTCTTATTTCGCTTCATAAAATCTTTGGCACCATCTAAGGTATATTTTTGTTCCCTTAGCAAGTGATGAATGATTTGCAAGTTTTTTACGTCTTCTGGCCTAAACAATCTATTTCCTTTACCGTTTTTCTTTGGCTTAAGTATATCAAATTCATTTTCCCAAAATCGTATAAGAGAGATATTCTCGCAAAACATATCTGCTACTAATCCTATGCTATAATATCTTTTGGAAAAAAGCGTCTCATCATCTGGCACATTTACATAATGTACTGTTGCAGCCATTTCTTTTTGGCTTTTTCTTCCTCGCCCCTTTTTCTTTTGTTGTAATAAGTATTTTGTTGCAGCATTTACCTCTACAGGTAATTCTATGATTTCTTCTTCTTTTAAAATAGCTGTTACTTCAGGTATTTCAGGCTCGGCACTCTCCGTAATGATAGGAATTGGTGCTTCTTCTGCAATTGTTAGAGGTTCTTCTACAGCAGGTTCTGCTTTAAGGATAGTAGCATCTGATTGCTCTTTTTTCTGTACCTTCTTTTTTACAGCTTCCTTGTCTATTGGGGCTGCTGCTGGCTCATCAAAATCAAAAAGAGAAATTTGTGTCATTATTCTATCTCGTATTTACTGTTGTAATGTACTAATATTTGCGTTAGTCAAAACTCTTGGCACTTCCTGTTGCTGCGATTTTTAGTAACCTGTCGTAATCCTCTGCATTCAAATCGTTGTAAAAGAAATAAACAGGATCTACTGCTTGGCCATTTATTTGAACTTCGTAATGACAATGTGGACCCGTACTCTTTCCTGTGCTACCTACCCATCCTATTACTTCACCTCGTTTTACACGCTGGCCCTGCCTTACTTTTATCCTTACCATATGACCATATAAGGTCTCATAGCCGTACCCGTGATTAATCATAACGTAGTTGCCATAGCCTCCTTCTGAATAGCCTGCAATACTTACAACACCATCGCCTGTTGCATAAATAGGAGTGCCTTGTGGTGCAGTAAAATCAAGCCCTTTATGCATTTTGGGGGTTCCGTATACCGGGTCTATTCTATTTCCAAAGCCGCTTGCTATTCTATTTAATTGTTTGTTGCTTACCGGTTGTATCGCTGGTATAGAGGCTAGCTTGGCTGATTGGTTACTGATTAATTTTTCAATTCCTGAGTAGCTACTGTACTGGTATTTTATTCGGGCAGAAATGGAGTTTAGTTGGTCCGCAATGTCTTCTGCCAACTCATCATCATCCATTAAATTTACCTTTTTTATCTCTTCTTTCTTTTCAATCAATTTAGCTCTAGCACTATCTGGCAAAGGGTTAGCTTCAAAGATGCTGCGATATACTTCATTGTCTCTCTTCTCTAAGCTAGCCATTTCGCCTTCAAGCAACTTTACTTTGTCTTTAAGTGCTCTGTAGTTGTATTGTACCAATTCCATTTTACGCTTAGCTTCTTGTTCAGATGGCTTAGGTACAAACCTGTCGTACAAGTAAATGACAATCATACTGCTAACCGTGAGGGCACTTAGAAACCCAAATATGCGTAGTAGCCGCACCTTAAACGGCACGGTAAGCTTCTCGTAGCGCAAGGAATGGGTATTATAGAAGTATTTAATTTTCCTCATATAGGCTTAAAGAACTTTCGTTCCTATATTATGACCCTTAAAATGTTACATTTGCAGCGCAGAATTTTACTATTATTGAGTAGAGGTTCTGCGAGGTTGTTTTGGCAAAAAATTGATTGTATTAATTATAAGTTTAGCAAATCTATTCCTATATAAAAGTTACAAAGAAGTTTTTTGTGTAAACAAATATAATAAATCAATTACGGAGCTATTTAAGTTTATACTATGTCATTATCTGCTGCTGAGATTAGAAATTCATTTTTGCAATTTTTTAAGGAAAAAGGTCACGTGATTGTGCCTTCTGCACCTATCGTTGTAAAGAACGATCCTACGTTATTATTTACCAATGCGGGGATGAATCAGTTTAAGGATTATTTTCTCGGCAATAAAGTTGCAGAAAGTAGTAGGGTGGTGGATACGCAAAAATGTCTAAGGGTGAGTGGTAAACACAATGACCTAGAAGAAGTTGGTGTAGATACTTACCACCATACGATGTTTGAGATGCTTGGAAACTGGAGTTTTGGTAATCCTAACGATGCTGGAGAAGGCTATTTTAAAAAAGAGGCCATTGCTTGGAGCTGGGAGTTACTTACAGATAAATTGGGGATGGCTAAGGAAGATTTATATGTGAGTATTTTTGAGGGAGATGAAAAAGAAGGGCTGGAAAAAGATACCGAGAGCTACGAAGAATGGAAAAAATATGTAGTAGAAGATCATATTTTGTTGGGAAACAAAAAAGATAATTTTTGGGAAATGGGTGATACAGGACCTTGTGGACCTTGTACAGAAATTCACGCAGATTGTAGAACAGCAGAGGAGAAAGCTGCTGTAAAAGGAAGTAGTCTGGTAAACAATGATCACCCACAAGTAATAGAGATTTGGAACAATGTATTCATACAGTATAACAGAAAAAAAGATGGGCAATTGGAGCCTTTACCAGCTAAACATGTCGATACAGGAATGGGCTTTGAGCGACTGGTTAGAGTGTTGCAAGGGAAAAAGAGTAATTATGATACGGATGTTTTTACTCCTACCATTCAACTTATAGAAAAGATTACGGCTCAAGAATATAAGGCAGATGACAACAAAGACTCGGTAGCTTTTCGTGTTATAGCCGATCATATAAGAGCCATTGCATTTAGTATTGCAGATGGTCAATTGCCGAGTAATACTGGCGCAGGTTATGTGATTCGTAGAATTTTACGTAGAGCTGTGCGTTACTACTATTCTTACTTAGATTATAAGCAACCACTCATTCATCAATTGATAGAACAGCTTGCCACACAATTTGAAAATGTATTCCCAGAACTAAAAGCGCAGTCTTCTTTTATACAAAAAGTAATTAAAGAAGAAGAAGAAGGTTTCTTACGCACGTTGGATAAAGGACTTAAAAGAATAGATGCTATCATAACCAATGCAAGTGATAAAACTATTTCTGGTAAAGATGCATTTGAGCTGTTAGATACTTATGGTTTCCCTATTGACCTGACAAGGCTCATAGCTACGGAGCAAAATATGCTAGTAGATGAGCAAGGTTATGAGGAAGAAATGAAGCAACAGAAAGACCGCAGCCGTGCAGCTACAGCAATGGATACAGAGGATTGGATAATTGTAAATGAGGGAAATAATCTGCCATTTGTGGGTTATGATTCAATGGAAGTAGAAACAAAAATATTACGCTACCGTAAAGTAAAGGCAAAAGGGAATGAGCTTTTTCAGATTGTCTTAGAGGCTACTCCTTTTTATGCAGAAAGTGGCGGGCAGGTAGGAGATAAAGGAATACTTATCGTAAATGATGCAGTGATAGAAATCATAGATACGAAGAAGGAAAATGATTTATTTATTCACTTGGCGGCTTCATTGCCAGATAATCTTAGCGGTGTTGTAAGAGCTAGCGTGAATAAAGACAAGAGAAATAAAATTGCCAAACAACATAGCGTTACACACCTTATGCACGCTGCATTAAGGGAGGTGTTAGGTACACACGTAGCACAAAAAGGTTCTTTAGTAAATGATGAATATTTACGTTTTGACTTTTCTCATTTTTCAAAAATGAGTGATGAAGAGATACAAAAAGTAGAGCAGATTGTAAATGAAAAGATTAGGGAAAATATTCCTGTTGTCATTACTACATTGCCAAAAGAAGAAGCAATTGCAATGGGTGCAATGGCTCTATTTGGAGAGAAATATGGTAATGAGGTGAGAGTAGTGGTGATGGATAAAAATTATTCTGTAGAGCTTTGTGGAGGTACACACGTAGGCAGCACAGGAGAGATAGGGTTTTTTAAAATAAAAAGTGAGACGGCTATTGCTGCAGGCGTGCGTAGGATTGAAGCCGTTGCTGGATTTGCGGCAGAGCAATATGTAGCAGACCAAGAAGCAAAACTCACATCAATTATTACAGCCTTAAAAAATAGCCCAGACC
>JBBRHK010000115.1:0-8249 GCA_038222815.1 Chitinophagales bacterium | reverse complement strand
GTTCTGCTACAGGTGCTTTATCTGGAGACGAAAAGTGGATTGAGAAAGTGAACGAATTAATGGCTGCTGTAGATAGTTATATTCCATTACCTCCAAGATTAGTTGATTTACCTTTCTTGATGAGTGTAGAGGACGTATTCTCTATCACTGGTCGTGGAACGGTAGCTACTGGTCGTATTGAAAGAGGTCGTATTAAAGTTGGTGAAGGTGTCGAAATCGTAGGTTTAATGGAAAAGCCACTTACTTCTACTTGTACTGGTGTTGAGATGTTTAAAAAACTTCTTGACGAAGGTGAAGCTGGAGATAACGCTGGTCTTTTATTACGTGGTATTGAGAAAACTCAAATCCGTCGTGGTATGGTTCTTTGTAAGCCAGGTTCTATTACTCCGCATACAGAATTTAAAGGTGAAGTTTACGTTCTTTCCAAAGAAGAAGGTGGACGTCATACACCATTCTTTAACAAGTATCGTCCTCAGTTTTACTTCCGTACTACTGACGTAACTGGAGAAGTAACGCTAAACGAAGGAACTGAGATGATTATGCCTGGTGATAATACAAACTTTACTGTGAAGTTGATTCAACCAATTGCAATGGAGAAAGGTTTGAAGTTTGCGATACGTGAAGGTGGCCGTACAGTAGGTGCTGGTCAGGTAACTGATATCATTAAGTAAATAGTATCGAGTACTAAGTATTTAGTACAAAGAATAAAATAGTATTTATATCTTTACAAAGTACTTAGGTTTTTATCTAAGTACTTTGTATTTTATACTAAGTACTACTTGCGGGCATGGTGCAACGGTAGCATGCAGGTCTCCAAAACCTTTGATCTGGGTTCGAATCCTAGTGCCCGTGCGATTTTTTAGCATCGAATATTTCTTTGCTATTTTTTAAAAGTAAAAATAATATCATGAATAAATTTTCACTCTTTCTCAAAGATTCTTATAAAGAGATGATGGAGAAAGTTAGCTGGCCTACTTGGGAGCAATTGCAACAAAGTACTATGGTAGTAATAGGTGCAACTATTTTTACCATTGCGTTAGTGGCATTAATGGATTTAGTAGCTAACAACTCAATGAAATTTATTTATAGTTTATTTAAGTAATTATGGAAGATAATGTAATATCGAATGATGCTACTCCAGATACAACAGCACCTATTGAGAAAGATTCTCAATGGTATGTGTTAAGGGTAGTGAGTGGTAAAGAAAGAAAGATTAAAGAATACTTGGATAAGGATGTAGTGCGTAACGGATGGGATAAGATAATTAAACAAATCTTTTTACCAGTAGAGAAAGTATATAAGGTAGCTAATGGAAAGAAGGTGATGCGTGAGCGGAATTTCTATCCTGGTTATATTATGATAGAAATTGCAAATGCAAAACTTACTGATGATATCATACAACATGTAAGCGGAATAAGCAACGTAATGCATTTCCTCACAGATGGTAAAGGAAGTAAGGGTAATATTATTTCTTTAAGGAAAGCTGAGGTAAATAAGATGTTGGGTAGGGTAGATGAGTTAGGTGAAGAAGGTGGAGTTGTAATGAGTGAGCCATTTATTATTGGCGAAACAATTAAAATTATTGATGGACCATTCAATGATTTCAACGGAGTAATTGAAGAAGTTCAAGATGATAAAAAGAAATTGAAAGTACAAGTAAAAATATTTGGTCGTGCTACGCCTGTGGAGTTGAGCTATATGCAAGTAGAAAAAGTAGTATAACACCTAAAACACTTTTTGATTAAATGCCACACTTTAAGTGTGGCATTTTTTTATAGTATTAACTTTACAAAGATGAAGAGTAGGATAGTTTTTATATTTAAGTATTGGCTTGGTTGGATCTTGTTTCTGCTAATCGGGAGATTAGTGTTTACTACTTTCTTTCTAAAAGAAGTTAGAGTTGCGGGGCTTCAAAATTTCGTTACCGCTTTGTGGACGGGACTAAGACTTGATGCGTCAATGGCAGCATATTTTGCAGTTCCGGTGTCTTTATTCGTTACCCTTTCAGTACATTTCCAATTCTTTAGAAAGTATCTAGTCTATTTCATATACAGCTATATTACTTTAATTATTGCAGTGCTGATAACAATGATTGATGTAGGTTCTTATCAAGCTTGGGGAATAAAAATAGAGCCTAGCTTTCTCGCCTATCTCAAAACGCCAAGGGAGGCATTGGCTTCCATTAAAAATTTTCCGCTGATACCTGTTCTTATTGGATTTATTGTACTCTGTACTCTAATCTTTATTTATTTAAAAAAGTATTTAGTTAGGACAACTTCCCTCAGACTTTTACCAGTTCGAAAAAAATGGCAAACAGTCCTTATACTTTTATGCTTAACTGCGTCATTTATTATTCCTATGCGAGGTGGGTTACAAGGACTTCCAATAAATCAAAGCTCTGTTTATTTTTCAAAGAATAATTTTTCAAATATCTCTGCCATTAATGCTAATTTCAGTTTCTTTTTTAACCTGATGCAAGGTGCAGGTAACACTGAAAATCCATTTTTGGTAATGGATTCGACTGAGGCAAAGCAAATTGTTTCTTCTTATTTTAACACTAAAATTGTTCCTTATTCTCCTGCAGTAAGGATTGATTCTAATACTAATGTCATCGTTGTTATTTGGGAGAGTTTCACACAAAAGGCAACCCTCGCAACAGCTGCTGGAGTAGAAGTAACACCAAAGTTTAATTTGTTGAAAAAAGAAGGTATTTATTTTTCAAGTATATATGCTACCGGAGATAGGACAGACAAAGGAATCGCTGGTATTTTAAGTGGCTATCCTGCACAGCCTACTACATCAATATTAAAAACACCTACTAAGTCAGCATCTCTGCCAATGCTTAGTGAGGTCTTTAAAAAAAATGGGTATAGTAGTTATTTTTATTATGGAGGCAAAGGTGACTTTGCAAATATGAATGCTTACTTGTCCAATGGTAATTTTGATGAATTATATACTTTTGATAATTTGAAAATAGATAGTGAGCCCGGTAATTGGGGGTTTCATGATGATGCAGTAGAAAAGAAAGTAGTTGAAGGTTTTAGTGAAATGAAAAGCCCATTCTTTCTTACTTGGCTTACACTTACCAGTCATCAGCCTTATAAGACGCCTGTGCCTACTGCTATTGTAGGGGAGGATGAGCAATCCTTATTTTTTAATTCTTTGCATTATACTGATGAGGTGCTGTATCAATTTGTACAAGATTGTAAAAAACAAAATTGGTGGGAAAATACATTATTGGTTATTGTTGCAGACCACGGTCATCGTATTCCTACCACAGGGGGTAAGTTTGATGATTTTAGAATTCCGTTGTTGTTTCTTGGCGGTGCTGTGAAGACTCCGGGTGCAGTAGAGGAGGCAATTGGCTCTCAGACTGATATTGCTTCAACTTTAGTCCAAGGAATGGCGAAAAGAGAATCTCCCTTCAAGTTTGGTAATAATTTATTTGACAATAGCCGAAAACCAGTAGCCTACTTTAGTTTTATGAATGGCTTTGGTTTTATAACAGAAAATCAAAAATTCATTTTTGATAATATTGGTAATCGTATCATCGAGCAATCAATATCTTTAGATTCTGTCACAATTGCAGAAGGGAAAGCTTTTCAGCAGGTTTTATTTCAGGATTACATAAATAGATAAGCTGCCTTATCAGACTAAAAAGGATTAAGGTTTAATAAAGAACCTAAAGAATTAAGTGTTGAGTTAAATAGTGTTGTATAATTGGGTAGCTCAATATTAAATTAAATCTTGGCTTACCGTAAATAAAAAAGACCATTTTAGAAGGCTAAAATGGTCTTTTTTTAAAATTGAATTTACTGCTTGATAACTGGTTGTGCAGTAGAGTTGCCATTCTGGTCAATAACGTTTATGTAATACTGTCCTGTAGCGAAAGTACTTAAATCAAGTTGATTTCTGTTAACGCCCACTTGAGTTGTAGCTTGTAAAGAACTCACTTTTTTACCCGCCATATCTATAACATTAATTGTAACCTTACCCCTCTGCTCTGCATTTAAAACAATATTTACAATCCCAGACGTAATCGTAGGGTTCACCTCAAAAGAAATATTTGTGCCAAGTTGAACACTTGCTATTTGTGAATACTTTACACGACCGTCAATATCTGTTGTTTTGATACGATAAAAGTTAGTACCCTTTAATGCTTGATTATCATTAAAGTCAAAAGGAAAATCGCAACGCTTCTGACTTACAGTTTCGCCGAAAATTTTAGAGAAGGTAATACCATTTGATGACCTTTCTACATCATAAGTCAATGTGGAGGACGTACAACCCATTGTCCAATTCAGTTTGCTACCACTGCTTCCAAGTTTTGAGGCATTTAATAAACCGATAGATATAGGTAATACAGTCGTTCCCTCAAGTACAAGATTATTTGTAGTAGCAGTCGCAGAAATTAATCCCCAGCCACCAGTACCGGTTTGACCACTAGCATAATATCTAAAAGTTATTGTAGTACCAGATGCTAATCCCGACAAGGCGCTGATTGTAGCCGCACTAAAAGGAAATGCATTTGTCTGAGGACTTCCTATTGCTACTACATCTGAATTTACGAATGTGAAAGGACCACCTGCAATGCTGTAAGCAAAATTTTGAGTAACACCGGGCGAAGCAGCGAATGTGGCAGTACCAGCAAAAGTTCCTGTGATACCTGAAGGAGCTTGAGTAAAACCAGCATTAGCTGTTACTGAAAATTCAAAATAATCAGTATTAGCAACATTAATACCATTGTTTTGAAAGCCAGTAGTTCTAAAAGAATTGGTGGCGGAACTTGCAGCTGCTCCACTACCTCTAGATAATATTACCGGGGTAGCTATATTGGGATCAGTAGATGAAGCAGTAGCAGTTGCAGGCGCAGATGCTGCTCCTGTAAAAAAATTAAAGGTTGCAATTTGCCCTTGGGAGATAGTGGCAGTAAAAATTCCTAAGAAAAGTAGGGTAAAAATTTTTTTCATAATAAGTGGGGGATTAATTTAGAAAATTGATTTGAAATTGTTGTTATTTGAAAACAACCTAAAGCATAAACTGTGCCTAGTTTTTATGATTTTGCAAAAAAGGTAAAATTAAATATACTTTTAAGATTGAATCCTATGTTAGTCGCACAAGTTGAAATTACTATGACGATATTACAGATTACCGCTTCCAAAAATATCCAATCCTCCTTGCCACATCTTCTCTAATATTCATATAGAAAAAATTGTAATCTGCAATATGATAATTCTTATTAGTGAAAAAGATACTGCCAAAAAATTTGGGTTTGCTCGTCCACAATATATTCTTGTGAACTTGCGCAGATACTAATCTAGGCTTCAGCTTATTGAAATTGAGAAGCAAACCTCCGTCGTTAAGATTTTTAGAAGCCTTTTCATTGTCTGTCTTCCAAGTCAATGGATTTACAACAATAGAAGAAAAGTTTTCTGCCTGCATATAATCTTCCCCTTCGTATCCCTCTTTAAAACTTCGCCAGCTTATGATACAGCCGGTTTTAGTGGAATCAATACAAGCTGGTAAACTTCTAAATAAATTTTCTTTTACTGGCAAGCCAATAATATAGCTACACACTAATTTGTTTTTTAAAGGCTTTTCATCGAAAAATTCTTTTAATAATCTTGCAGCGTGTAACGTTCCCTGACTATGTGAGGCAATGATAATAGGGTGACCATTATTAAATCGTTCAAGGTAGTATTCAAATGCTTCTTTTACATCAGCATAAGCAGTATCAAAATTTGGCTGTGCAGCTTCTTTATCTATAAAAAAATTTCTATAATGTGCCTGTCTATACCTCGGCGCAAAAATTCTACAACTTGCATTAAAAACACTTGCTTGATATAGTATGGCAGATCCGTCAGTCTTTTTATTCAAAACAGAGTCGTCTATTGCTGCAATGTTTCTTGGATCCGTCTCTTCTGTAAATGTAGTAGGGTGAATAAAAAACACATCAACAGTGCTATCTTTAAAATAGTCCTTTGCTAAATCTCTCGGCACACTGTCTGCTAAGTCTTTCTTGTATGGATGGCTCGCCCAATAATCCAAGTTGTCATATTTTGGAAGGCCGTTTGCGCTTTTAAAGGAATAATCTAAGTAGGTGGGAAATAACTTTTTGGAACATCCAATTGTAATAACGGAAATAGTTAAGAGAACTAAGGCTAGTTTTTGCAATGTAAATTATTGGGGGTTTTATTCTAATTAAAAATATTGGCCATTATTCCAAACAATAATAGCTCAATGTGTAGTTTTCAAAGATAATGCCCATTACTTGTAAAGGGGAAAATAACACGTATAATATTTCTTTTCTTAGTTTCGTTAAACTATAGTTAAGTACGGTAGTCTGAAAAAATAAAGTTAGTATGAGACAATTAATCGGTCTGTTCTTAATAATAATCATTTTTTGTACTGGTTGCAAAAAGGACTCTAACCCTGTGCAGCCTGTTGTAACGGTAGACTCTACCATGTATTTCCCTCCCATAACTGGTAATGAATGGAGAGCGAATAGTTCCGCTAGCCTTGGCTGGGATCAAAATCAACTGAGCACAACGCTCAACTTCCTAGGAACTAAGGGTACAAAAGCATTCATTATTTTAAAGAATGGAAGGGTAGTAGTAGAGCAGTATTATGGAACTTTTACTAAGGATAGTGCTTGGTACTGGGCGAGTGCAGGGAAAACTATGACGGCCTATCTGGTAGGTATTGCTCAGAAGAATGGACTCATAAATATCAATAATAGAAGTTCTCAATATTTAGGTACGGGATGGACTAGTTTACCATTGGCTAAGGAAAACCTTATCACAGTAAAAAATCAACTTACTATGACTACAGGTTTAGATGATGGTACAGGTGATGTTGATTGTACACTTCCCGCTTGTCTACAATACAGGGCAGATGCAGGAACTAGATGGGCTTATCATAATGCACCCTATACCATTTTAGATAAGGTAATAGAGAATGCTAGTGGGATGAATTACAATTCATTTTTTCAACAATTTCTCAGAAATAGAATTGGGATGACTGGCCTATGGATAAAAACTCCTGATGCCAATAATGTACTTTATAGTAACCCTAGGTCAATGGCTAGGTTTGGCTTACTAATGTTGAATAAGGGAAAATGGGACGGGCAAGCTATTCTGGATGACAGTACTTATCAAAGTAATCAAATAAATACGTCTCAAAATCTTAATCTTGGTTACGGCTACCTTACCTGGCTTAATGGAAAATCAACCTATATGCTGCCTTCAACACAATTTATATTCAATGGGCCAATGGTGCCCAATGGTCCGGCAGATATGTATA
This sequence comes from Chitinophagales bacterium, assembly GCA_038222815.1. GTDB lineage: Bacteria > Bacteroidota > Bacteroidia > Chitinophagales > Chitinophagaceae > Ferruginibacter. The sequence goes on along the minus strand of JBBRHK010000115.1, from coordinate 947 downwards.
TGGCTCTAGGAAAAAATGATCAAAAAATATATGTAGTACCTTCTCAAAAGATAGTGGTGATTAGAATGGGTAATGATGCTGGCAATCCTGCTTTGGCTTTGTCAAGTTTTGATAATGAGTTATGGGGTTACCTAAAAGACCTGATAAGATAATCGATACCAACTAAAAGTATTGAAAGCTCTAAAGTACATAATATAAAAAAAGCCTCGCAAACTTGCGAGGCTTCTCTATTTTCTTTTGATTTATTTCTTTGTTGGTAAAGACATCGGTGTAGATAAATCTGCATACCAAAGCTTAAACCTATCATTTATTTCATCATTTTGATAAACTGTAAATTCTATTTTAAAGTTCTTGCCTGCAAGGTCTGGCATCTCTGCAAAGGGAAAGAAAAGCTCCATTACATTCTTACCGTCTTGATTGTATTTTACTTTTTGTTTTGGAGCTAACTTTATTTTAGTAAATGTACCAGCATATCCGCCCCAACTGTAATTCTTATTTGTAGTAGCAATGTATCTCTTTCCATCCTCTGTGGTAAGACGGGCAAGGAGATAGATGTCATCTACAACTGCACTTGTTTTTAAATCAAACACCGGCTTGATGGATACACCTCCTCTAGCTTGATCTACTTTTATAAGATTATTCCCGGCATTCTTTACTTCTATTTTAGGAACAGCTACTGCAGAAACTAATTGATTCTTTGGATAAAATAGAGCAATAATTCTTTTATCACCATCTGATAATTCATAATTTTCTGGAGTAGAATACCCATTTGTGGTTTGCCATGACTCTACTGCATAGTGCATTATTGATTTAGGGTCGTAAGCCATACCATTTGTATAAAAAACGTCGCTTACTTTAAGTACATTATTATCTACTTTTTGCTTATCCCATCCTTGATATCTTGCATAATATTTATACACGGTATCTTTATTCCATTGTATTCCGTT
>JBBRHK010000114.1:0-8283 GCA_038222815.1 Chitinophagales bacterium | reverse complement strand
TACTCTCGTAAGTGATTTTATCATTGTCAAAACTGGTTTGCTTTATTGTAGCCGTGCTATCTGAAGGGCTTATTGTACCTACGATAGCTTTAAATGATTCATCAACAATTGCGGTGTCTTTTGGATTGAAATTATTCAACGCTGTCATTTCTGCAACTGGTCCTTTTACAAAAGTGACCGCATTTACAAACCAGGCGTTGCCTAAGGCTTGATCATTTATAGAAGCGACCACCTCTTTATCTTGTCGCTGCATAATGTATTTTGTATTAAGCATATTTAGTACCTGAAAGTTAGGTTGCCCGCTAAGTTGATTGGCGATGAGGTCGTCATATATACCAATTTTTGCGGCGTGGTTTCCTCCAATTGATTTGTGGTAATAGGAAGCTTTACTATTTTCAAACGGACCTCCGTTTGCTAGATCATACACTCTAAAATTGGGATCCTTATCTGCTAAAATCATTCTATCTGCACCAGATAAAGGAAATTCATCTGCTTCATAAGCCTCTTTACTTCCGTAGCTTTTATCATTAAGGTATTTGAGCGCAAAACTTACTTGATCTATAAGCGTAAGAGCAATTGCACCTATTAAAAGTACTTTAGCATTTACATATTTCTTACAATATGCAAATATGAGAGCAGCGGTAAGCAATATATATAAGAATGATTTGCCAATATCTCCTAAAAATAATCCTGCTCTATCTTTTCTAAGTGCCGTTACATAAGCTCTTGCATCAGCAGCAGCAGTTGGGCTTTGGGCAATATTAGAGTACATACCCTCATACACTTGATTATCTTTTTGAGGTGCTTCAGTTCTATTTAGTTCATCTAGTTTTGCATTGATATCAGCAGCGCCAGAGCTTACTATTTCATTAAATTTATTAGTCCTTTGTCTGTTCTCATTGGCAAAATCACTAGTGCCATAAATTCCTAGAGCCGCCACGAATACTAGAGCCGTAGCTATACCGCCCATTTTTAATTTTTTCCAGTCAAAGGCTTCTTCTTTGGATAGCTTGTCTAAAAACAACGCTGCGCCTACTGGGAATAGAAGCTGCGGAATTATTAGTGACATCGTTACCGCTCTAAATTTATTATAGAACGGTAGGTAATCGAACATAAAATAATTGAAACTAGGCAGGTTACTTCCCATTGCAAGAAGAATACCTAAAACGCTTGCAATAAGTAACCACCATTTATGTTCTCCATCCAAGTAAAAAAGTGACATTAAAAATAAAAAGCAAACTATTGCACCAAGATAAACCGGTCCATTGGTAAATGGCTGATCGCCCCAGTAGAGGCTTTGGCTGGCGAACTGCTGCGCCTGCTCTACAGGAGCGCCAAGTTTTTGACTGATAAAGGTTACGGCATTAGCATCTTCGCCAAGTTGCGGAAAATAATAAACTTCATTGTCCCTTTCAGCTTGGTGATTACCGTACCCCATAATTCCAGGGAACATTAGCGAGGTAGTTTCTAGCTTACCATAACTCCATTGAAAAGCATATTCTTTACTAAGACCAGTGGTTTTACCATCTACTATTTTTTCTTCTTTTTTGCTTTCGTCGCCTGGCATTACAAGCTGTCCCCCTCTTTTACTTTCTTTAGTAAAATCATAGGTTGTAAACAGTGTGACTGCATTCAATAAAATACCAATGAGACCGGCTACTACCAGAAGTCCTATACTGAGACCAGCATGCTTTGTTTCTTTAGCCTTTAATATTCTTATAAGCTGGGCAACGCCCATAATAATCAATATTAAAAATAAGTAGTAGCTCACTTGCTGGTGACCTTGCGCAATCTGTAATGATGTGAAAACTGCAGCAAGGGTAAAACCCAAAAGATATTTTTTTCTAAATATAAGTAAGCAAGCCCCAATTACTGCAGGGCAATAGGCAAGCGCCAGCATTTTGGTTTCGTGGCCAGCGGTTATTATAATCGGGTTGTAACTACAATAAGCGAAAGCCAAAGCTCCAAAGATTGCTGATGCAGTTCGCATCCGCAAGCAAATTCCTAGAAAGTAAAAACAAATACAACTAAGGAAAAAGTAGCTTATAGGCACAGGAAGCCAAAGTTTAAATGCCTGATCTAGATGTAGAAAGGGGTTTAAGCCTCCATCCATATTTATTTGATAACTCGGCATTCCCGCAAACATATTAGTCACCCAAAGTGGCATTGTACCAGTTACCTCTTTTTGTTCCACTATTTGCTGTGTCATACCATGCCACACCGTCATATCGCTTCTTTTGAGCACTGTATCACTTTCTAGGGCTGGCTTGCACACTATAACTGCAATTACAAGGAAAACACCTACGGCTATCAGGTGTGGCAATAAAGTTTTAAAAGAAAACGATTTCATATACTATAAAATTGAATATTATCTGCTGCTATTAATGGTAGCAAATTTAGTGGTATTAGTTGGCAACATAAAGCCTTTGATTTGATTGGATCTATTCTAAGGAAATGATTTAAATACTTTAGCAAAATTCTTTTTCATTCAACAAAAAATACGTTATTTTTGCGCCCTTAATTATGGTAGTCGTAGCTCAGTTGGTTAGAGCATCAGATTGTGATTCTGAGGGTCGGGGGTTCGAGCCCCCTCGATTACCCATAGTAAAAAAAACCTTTTGACTGAGATGTTGAAAGGTTTTTTATTTTGTTGAATTGTGTGGTTATAGTCCGCCGCGGTGGATGATTCTGAGGGTCGGGGGTTCGAGCCCCCTCGATTACCCAAATTGAAAAGGGATAGAAGTTTTAAACTTTTATCCCTTTTTCTTTTATAAACCTCTTTGGAAGTAATATTAATTAAAATCTGCTTGTACAGTAATCGTTGGGTTTTTGGCTACTTTACCAGCACCTATTGCACCGCCTTTTACTTTATAATCTTCTAGAGCAATGCTAAAGTTAGAGCTTGTAGATATTTTCTTTCCTTCTACTACAATAGTAGCTGTGCTTGTTACTGGGTTAGACTCTCCGTGTATCATCAATGTGCCCGAAACCGGTACACTATAGCTGCCATTTTTGCTAAAGTTCACTTTTGTGAGGTCAGTGATTTTTCCTTTAAAAGTTGCAGTAGCAAACTTATCGGAGTTCATCCAGCCTTCACCATTGAAATGTTCTTGAATTTTTGGGTTAGTAAATGCAAAGTTCTTAATGGCCGCTTCAAAAGCAATATCGCCAGTCTTAGTTGCCAAACTTGCAATTACAGTTTTATTGGTTGCTTTTGGTAAAGCATCGATGCTTGTAGTAGCGTCAAAACTTATAGTAGCAGAAGTAGTTACCAGCTTTTTTTGCGCAAATGCAAAACAAGTAACAAGTGATAATACAAATAGGAATGCTGTTTTTTTCATTTTTCTTTATTTATAGGGTTGTTTATTTTACTTTTTCCATTAGTGTGCATCGCTTAAAACTTACTGAAGAAGATTCTAAAATCTCACTATATATTCCTCCACTACAAGAACCTTTAATAACTACGCTATCCCCCTCATTAATTTGCTTCGCTTCTTTTAAATATTGGTTTTGAAATGCAAAAATAATGTAGTTGCCTGTTGTACTATCTTCCATCTTAATATTTATAGTTGTGTCGGCTTGCTCTGTACTTGAAACCCTTCCGGAAACGGATATTATTTTTTCCGAATATTTCTTATTGGCTAGGGTATTATCGCCTGCAAATTCATTTATAAAAGTGCTTGCATTTACGGTAAAATCAGCGGTTTCTTTTTTACTGTCGGCATACTTTAAATTGAAAACATATACAATTCCTGCAATGCCAAGCGCCAGTAAAACGAAAAGAGTAATAAAGACTTTCTTTCTCATAGCAATAATGTTATGGTATTTTCAATTAGAGAATAAAGATATGGTGTTTAAACATTAACTTAATGAATCTTTTAAAAGCAAACTGTTAAAAACTATTACGATTTTCTAAATGACTGACGGGTAGATGTATTTTTTTTTGAATCGACATAACTGCATACCTCATCAATACCCAAAATATTTTGGATGATTGACAAATATCCAATGTTTTGTATTTTACTATTTACTTTTGCCTTTTCCTTTAACAAAAAATTGTTTACAGCTTTTGTTAAGTGGCAAACTTACCTTTATAAATTACGTTATTTTTACTGTATGCAAAAAATTGCAAGTTTTATTATGAGCAGAAAAATAATTCCAGTTATCCTAGCCCTTACTTGTGCAAGTATTTTTATAGCGCTTAGCTCTAAGGGTAATTCCGAAAATTCCGAAAATCCGAAATCATATCATGCTAAGGTATTACGTAATGTAGGTATTCTTTTAGAGCAGGCCCATTATCAACCTAAGAAACTGAATGATGCTTTTTCTAAAGAGGTTTTTATAGAGTTCATTGATGGTCTTGATGATGATCACAAAATCTTCCTTGCATCAGATATGCAAGTACTAGAAAAATATAGTACAGAGATAGATGATGAAATAAAAGGGAAAGAGTTAAAATCATTTTATGCTATTAATGATTTGTACAATAAGCGGCAGGCCGAGACTGAGCTGTTATATAAAGATTTATTGAGCAAGCCTTTTGATTTTTCTATAAAAGAGACTATTTCTGGTGGTACTAAGAAGCCGGCATTTGCTAATACAGAAGAAGAAAGAAAGGAGGCTTGGCGTAAATTTTTGAAATATGCAGTACTTGAGAAATTTGTTGCGTTACAGAATGTAAGGGAAGCAAATAAGGGCAAGGATGCTGTAAAAACCCAAACAGATACTCAGCTCGAAACAGAGGCTAGAGCAGCACAGTTAAAACTGATGGATAGGTTTTATACAACTAGGAAAAACAGGGAGTCTAGTGATTTTATTTTTGGACAATTTGTAAATACTATTGCTATAGTAATGGACCCACATACTTCGTATTTTCCTCCAATTGATTTAAGGACTTTTAATGAGGGAATGAGTGGAAGTTTTTATGGGATAGGCGCACAGCTATTGCAAGAAGATGGACACATTAAGATTGGAACACTAATGACAGGCTTGCCTGCTTGGAATTCTAAACAAATTAAAGAAGGTGATATTATAGAGAAGGTGGCCGAAGGTAATGCAGCGCCAGTAGATGTTACGGGGTACGATATTTATGATGCTATAAAATTAATAAGAGGAGAGAAGGGTACTACAGTTACACTAACAATGAAAAGTATAGAAGGGACGACAAAAGTAGTTTCTATAAAAAGAGACAAGGTAGACACAGAGTCTACCTATGCACAGTCTGCCATTGTAAAAGAAGGAGATAAAAAAGTAGGGTATATTTATTTGCCAGAGTTTTACGCCAATTTTAGTGAAGCTGATGGCAGAAGGTGTGCACCGGATGTAGCAAAAGAAATAGTAAAATTAAAAGCCGAAGGTGTTTCTGCGATTGTAATGGATCTGCGAGGCAATGGCGGAGGATCTCTTTATGATGTTGTAGAAATGGTGGGCTTTTTTATAGATAAGGGGCCCGTAGTGCAAATCAAAACTAAGGAAGGAAAACCACAGGTCCTTAATGATAAAACTGCTGGTACGCTTTGGGATGGCCCTCTGGCTGTAATGGTAGATGAAGGAAGTGCATCTGCTTCAGAAATTTTTGCGGCGGCTATCCAAGATTACAAGAGAGGAATCATCGTAGGAAGTACTTCTACTTATGGTAAAGGGACGGTGCAGAGAAATATTCCTCTGAATCCCGAAAACCAAAGTATGTTTTCAAATAAAAAAGAAGAGCCAGAAGACTTGGGGACTGTAAAACTTACGCTACAGAAATTTTATAGAATTAATGGAGACGCAACGCAAAACAAAGGTGTAGAGTCTGATGTAGTTCTTGCAGATAAGTTTGAGTATTTAAAAATTAGAGAAAAAGATAACCCATTGGCTCTTAACTATGACCAAATCGCAGGCGCAGATTATCAAGCTTGGAACTCTTATTTTGATCTTAATTCTATCATTACTCAAGCCAATCAATATGCTGATACTTCTGCAGTTTTTATGAAAATAAATGAAGAAGCAAAAAAATTGGAAACAAGTGTGGAAAGAGAAATTTCATTGAATATAGACGACTATAAGAAAGTGGTTAAGGAAAGGTTAGCTACTATTAAAGAATTAGACAGGCTTTCTAATCTAACAAACAAACTTACAGTGGTAAACTTGCAATCAAATTTACCAAGCATCAATGCGAATAAAGAAAGCCTTGCTAGGAATAAGTCATTTTTAGAGTTGAGAGCAAAGGATATTTACATTAATCAAACTGTGAAAATCGTGAGTGAAATGATAAAGCAGGAGGCTTTGGTAAAAGCAGCGAACTAGAATTTATTCTTCATGTTAATAGAAAGGCGGGTTTGCAATTCAAACCCGCCATTCTATTAAGATAATCCTTATTAAACGATAAGGTTATATTTTTATAAATACCTCTCGACTGCAATATTCTTGTGATGAATTATATGTCCGCAAATAATAAAGCCAATTGCGTTTACAGTTATTTCTTTGCCACTAGCTGTGCCTTTGTAGGAAATGGCCTCTGGCACAAATGATTCGAATAACTGGATGGTAGTATGCCTTACATCGACTAGCTCATCTATAAGTTGATTCCATCCTCTGCTATTAGAATTGCTATTATCAGCATAAAGGTTTTCATCAAAGCCGGGCAGTACAGTTTTGTCTTGCCTAGCAAAGGCTAGTGCTCTGTAGGCAAATATCCGTTCCGTATCTATGATATGTTGTAGCATTTCTTTCATTGTCCATTTGCCATCGGCATATCTGAATTCCTGTTTTTCGACTGGAATATTTTTAAAGAAATCCAAACTCAAATTAGCCTCTGATTTTAGAGCTTCTAGTAAATCGTCCTGAGTCACTAACTTAATGTATGTTTCAAAAAATGCGGGGTATTCGCTAGTTTGGGGTCTTGGCATAATAAAATTCGAAAAGGGGTTCTTCTATTAGAAATTTGATTTTCACTTAAAGGTAATATAAATCAACTTCGTGACTTACATTTTAAAGGAATTGATTTTTTACTGTTTTATCGGTATAGCTAACCAAAGCATTGGTGTAAATAATATTTCATAAGAGAGTTAGGGGGGCAAAAAAGCGGCTAACCCAGTTAAGGTTAGCCGCTCATATTAGAACTAGGAAAGTAATTATCCTTTTTTAGTTCTGCTCACTTTACTCTTTGTTTTCTTGGTTTTCTTACTAGGCTCCATTTTTCTATCTCCTACCATAGAGCTAGCATACTTTACAGCAGCTTCTGCATTCACAATGCCACCAGTGCGGCTGATATCACTTAGATTTACCTTAGTAGATGTGCCTGGTATATTTACCATTTCTTTTGGAGCGATTGTACTTTTCTCTATCGCCATTTTTACCTGCTCAGGAGAAAGGGTAGGGTAATATTGTAAAATAAGAGCAGCTACACCAGCTACAAGTGGGCAAGCCATACTTGTACCTTGGAGGTTACCATACTTATCACCACCAGGTAGGGTAGAATAGATGCCTACACCCGGTGCAAATACATCTACTTCGTTTTTACCATAGTTACTAAATCTTGCAGTAAGTCCACCATTCTTCATATCGCCACTAGCTCCAACTGTAATTACATTGGTAGCTCTCTTTCCATCTTCAAAAACGGCATTAGGAAAGTTATATTCTTTGTCTAAGTCTTTGCTGTCGTTACCAGCAGCGTGCACGAGTAATACCCCTTTAGAAGCAGCATATTTGAATGCATCATCTACCCATTGCTTTTCTGGGCTAAAGTCCTTCCCAAAACTCATACTGATAACTTTTGCACCATTATCTACTGCATATCTTATCGCCAATGCAATATCCTTATCGTGCTCATCGCCATCTGGTACGGCACGTATTGCCATAATTCTTACATTATCTGCTACACCTACAGCGCCCTTATTATTGTCTCTTATAGCAGCTATTATACCAGCACAATGTGTACCGTGTAAAGAAGTTTCTGCCATAAGGTCGTTATTGCCATAGAATTTATCGGCAAAGTCGTTATAGTTATCTTTTGTGATATCTGCTCTGTAGGTAGGAGGAGCCTGAGTTACCGTTTCTACTTTTCTTAGTTCGCCTTCCAATTGCTCAAGAATCTGCTGGTTGGTAATTTCAAAGTTATCATTGGCTCTGGAAATTCTCACTAGGAAATCCTTCATCTCCTGGGCATCCTTATTCTTAACAACGACATCTTTTATATCATTACCATTGTACTCCTCTTTACCTAATTCTGCTCTTAAAGCTTTGTCACTTTTCATAAGCGCTGGCACCATTGAAGCCAGTTGTTGAGCTTCTAATGGGTCT
>JBBRHK010000113.1:0-8295 GCA_038222815.1 Chitinophagales bacterium | reverse complement strand
CTACCTTCACCATAACGCCTACAGCAAATGGGTGTCCTGGTCCTATAAGAACTGCTACCGTGCAGGTAAATCCAGTTCCCACTGTTAGTTTGACTACATCAATAGCACCTAACCTAATACCTACTCAAATACTTACAATATCTGCCACGGCTGTGCCATCTGGCGGAACTTACGTTTGGCAAAAAGATGGAGTGGTTATTACTGGTGCGACTGGTTCTTCATTAACTAATCTATCTGTGAGTGACATAGGAATTTATAGAGTTGTGTACACCGATCCTAATGGATGTATCGCAACTTCGGCAACCGTGGAAGTAACTGCGAAAGCTTCTGACAACCTTTATGTGTTTCCAGTTCCCAATAATGGCGTATTTAATATAAGATTCTATAATATACTTAATGAAAAAGTTACAATAAGAGTTATTGATATGAAGGGGGCGCTCGTACACAGGAGTACGACGACGACAGGACTACCGTACTCAAATATTCGTATCGACTTAACTAGCGCAGGTGTAGTAGCAAATGGCTCTTACATCGTTGAGGTACGCAGAGGCACTGGAGAAGTGGTAGGTACCAAGAAAATAATTATAAAGCTATAATTTAATCAAAACAATTAAAGCCATCCTTTGGATATACAGTAGTTCGCTGATATCTGAAGGGTGGCTTTTTAGATTTAGCTGGTATAAGAATTACAATTTTTTTTGTAACAAAATAAGGCACGAGGTCCCATCCTCGTTATAGTTGGCTGGTAGTTTTATTTGTATTGCAATACCGACAGCTACTATATCAAAGAAAATATTATGCCTATTGTAACTAACCGAGATACAAATTGCGTGAGTAGAATCCTTGATTATTAATACTTATTTTTTCAGTGGTGGTGGGTTTAAGAAAGTATATATTTGAGTTATTAGCAATTATGACGACAGCCCGTAAACTAAAAATAATATTCGGGCTTTTATCGATTGGACTTTTCACAACATTATTTATAAAGTTGACAAAGGTGCCTGGAGGAATGATTCTATCTGGGCTTTTTTTAGGCGGAATGATGTTGGTTGCGATTGTTGTAGGATGTTTAATCTTCTCAGGTTTTTTACGACTATTTTTCAAGCGTATTTCTTTCCTGACATTATTTTTTATCACGGCAACTATTTCATTCTTAGCATTTCACTACCAATTATATTCACCGACACTGACAATTTTTGTTCCCAACGGATACAGAGGCGAAATCAATTTGGTGTTATCAAATGTGGACGACAACATTTTAATAGTAGATAGTAATGGAATTGGTTATCTAACCGAATGGACTTTTAACAAGACATATTCGAGACCAATAGTAAAACAAGGTGACGGAAAAAATTTAGAGGAATATTTAATAGGATTTAACCCCTCTACATTTTTCGGAAAAGGAAAAACCTGTTGTATGGATAAGCATAAAATCCAAAGTTTATCATTTGCAATTGGAACTAAGCCATATTTAGAAGATGAATATTTTCAAAGTAAAAGTTTGACCGAACTTGTAGATAAGGAAAAAACCATTTTTACTAATTTAGATAAGTACCCTAAAGTGGGAGAAACGAAAGTTAAAGTTGAAAAATAATTCGATGCTACTGGTAAGCTATATGACCTACTCTATTTCCACCTCTTGACTTTTCTATCCCTTTATACAATGACTGATTCTGGCTCGACGTTCAATTGTCAGCTTTTAGTTGTTATCTTCATCATCAGTTTTCTAAATTCGCTGCGATTCCGGGCTGGACAAGCATTGAATAAAATTAAAGCAGCAAGCCTTAAGGTTTTAGGCAATGCTATTTGACCACACTCACTTTACTAGGCCATTAGAACAAAAACAAAGTCTAATATTTCAACAATTGGCTGGTATCAAATTTTCGGAGGAGGTGTCGGTGCTTTAATAATTTTATATTCGCTTCTTACTACTGCACAATTATCTGGGCTGAATATTCTTGTTTATGCTTTTATGCTCTTGTTCTTTGCCTATTCAGTTTTTTGCGGGACACTTTGTATAAAACATAAAAGAAATGCTTTGACCCATTCATTGGTAAATCAATTTTTACAATTATTTGGTTTTGCATTTTACGGTGTAGCTTTCACTTATATAGCTGGACTTTATTTATCAGTTGGACTTGACCTATCAAATTCTATTGATATGAAATTAGATATTGGTATTTCGAAGTTTGACTTTAATATAAATCGTGAACATAGACGAGTAGAAATTAATTTTAATGTAGTAGCTTTTGTATTCATTTATTGGATTGACAAACTCAAAGGAAAAATTAAAGATTTAAAAATAAATATTGAAATTATATCTGTTGGACAAAATTGAAACACTACCACAATAACAAAGGTTTGGTGTTGCACGCATTGCTAGATATGAAACCTCTGTTGAACAAAACCTTTAGTATGCCGCTATTTTACTAGGGGTTAACAGTTTTTCGAGGTGTTAGCGCAGCACACATCGAAGTTTAGATAAATAAGGTATCCTACCTGATTAAAAAGAACAGCTACGATTTCCTGTAGTAATCCCTGTTTCGAAAAAAGCCTGAATCAGAGTTAAACACTAATCCATCTTTTTAGTAAATAATAATTTATGGTAAAGGATAAACCCTACGAATAACACCAATACAAATTCTTATTCGCTTTTTCAGCAGCTTCTATTTTATCAAAAGAACTTAGGATATCTGCACTTCCTTTTGTAATGCAAATGTCATGTTCAAAGTGTGCAGAGTATTTTTTGTCTTTAGTGGTTACAGTCCAGCCATCCTCGTGTAGGTCTATTTCTTTTACCCCAAGATTTATCATAGGCTCTACCGCAAGCACCATCCCCGGCTTCAATTTAGGACCAGAACCTCTTTTCCCATAATTGGGCACCTGAGGATCTTCGTGCATACTTCTACCAAGGCCATGGCCCACCATTTCTCTAACGACGCCAAATCCGTTAGCAACTTCTGTATGTTGTTGTATGGCGTATGCAATATCACCTACTCTGTTTCCTCCTCTTGCCTTTTCTATCCCTTTATAAAGAGACTCCTTTGTAACTACTAGTAATCTCTTCACTTCTTCAGTAACTTCTCCCACTGCGTATGTGTAGGCGCTATCGCCGTGGAAACCGTTTTTAAATATTCCAATATCTAAGGAAATGATATCTCCGCTTTTTAATACTTCTTTACCAGGAAAGCCATGTACTACGGAATCGTTTACTGAAATACAAGTTTCATAAGGGTAACCGCCATAATTGAGGAAAGATGGAATCCCCTTGTTATCTTTTATGAATTCGGCAACTAGGTCATTTATCTTTTTAGTTTCTACACCTTCTTTAATAAATGGTATAACTGCTGCATGGGCTTCCCCAACAAGAAGACAACTCTCTCTCATTATTTCAATCTCTGCCGCGGTTTTATATTGTATCATAACATTTATTGAAGAAAAAACCCCAACGAGTATGCGTCGTTAGGGTTAGTAAAATAAATTTTTATTTCTAATTACATCCCAGAAGGAACTGCTGATCTACCTTGTAGTCTACCTGCAGACATCAGACCATCATACTGACGCATTAATAACTGTGTTTCTATTTGTTGTAATGTATCTAATATAACACCCACCATAATCAATAGAGAAGTACCACCAAAGAACGTAGCAAAGTTTGGCTGTACACCAAGCATTAATTGAATAAGACCTGGAAGAATACCTACAAATGCTAGCAGTACAGCACCCGGAGCAGTAATTCTATCCATAATAGTTCCTATATAATCAGCAGTAGGCTGACCAGGTTTAACACCTGGAATAAAACCATTATTTCTCTTTAACTCATCAGCCATTTGTTTAGGGTTGAAAATCAAGGCCGTATAAAGGAAAGTAAATCCGATTACAGCTATTGAATACACTAACATATAAATAGGACTCGTGTGATCTGTGAAGTGCCTCGCCCATCCTTCGTTTTGAAATCCGCTAAATATAGTTGGCAAGAATAATATAGCCTGTGCAAATATAATTGGCATAACACCAGCAGCATTCACTTTAAGTGGAAGAAAGTTTCTAGCTCCACCAAATTGCCTATTCCCTACCATTTGCTTAGCGTAGTTTACAGGAACCTTTCTTGTACCCTGCACTAGCATAATTAAACCAAGGATAATAACAATAAGTAGAAGAATTTCTATAAGCATAAATAAGATACCACGTGGACCAGATGTAGCTCTTGAAGCCCACTCTTGACCAATTGCTTCAGGGAAACGAGCAAGGATACCTATCATAATGATAATAGATGTACCATTACCAAGACCTCTATCAGTTATTTTCTCACCAAGCCACATTACAAATAATGTACCTACAGTAAGTACAACTACTGTAGAAATCCAAAACAAGTTACCATAAGCAGGTATGATTGCTTCTACGTTACCTGGACTTTTAAGGAACCCAATGTATGCACCCGCTTGAAACGCTGTTACAATTACAGTGAGGTAACGAGTCCATTGGTTAATTTTCTTACGACCACTATCTCCTTCTTTCTGTATTTTAGCCATTTTAGGAACTAGGATAGTTACTAATTGCATAAAAATACTTGCAGAGATATATGGCATAATACCCAATGCAAAAATAGAAGCTTTAGAAAAAGCTCCACCAACAAAGGCATCTAACAAACCTAGCATCCCTCCGTCCACATTATTCTGTAGAGTAGATAATTTGTTAGGATCAATACCAGGTAAGACGATAAAACTACCTAGGCGATATACAAATAGAAGTGCAAGGGTGAATAAAATTTTATTCTTTAATTCTGCTATACTCCAAATATTCTTTAATGTCGTTATAAACTTCTTCACGTAATGTCGTTAGTTTTTAGAAATACTTAAAAAGGAAAAACCCTAGTGTTAATTAGGGTCGTTCAAATATCGTGAATTTATTTTACTATTTCCACTGAACCGCCTGCAGCTTCTATTGCTTCTTTAGCTTTAGCACTTACCGCATTTGCTTTTACAGCGAACTTACCTTTTACTTCCCCGTTACCGAGTACCTTAAGTAAATCTGTTTGAGCCATTAAGCTATTGATGTAGAAAGTCTCTGGGCTAACCTCTGTCAAATTGTATTTTTCAACAAGTGCATCAAGTTGACCTACATTATATACTTTGTAAGAAACTCTATTAAAATTAGTGAAGCCACGCTTTGGTACTCTTCTCTGTATTGGCATTTGACCACCTTCAAATCCTTTTTTACTTTTGTAACCAGCACGACTTTGTCCACCTTTGTTACCTTTTGTACTAGTACCACCTTTACCACTTGCCTCACCTCTACCAATTCTTTTTTCTTTGTGCGTGCTACCTTTAGCCGGCTTAAGAGAATGTAAATTCATTTTTTATAATTTTGATTTTTATACTTACGGGGAAATCGCCCCTCGCTTGTTATATTTTATTAGGCAGTTACTTCTTCTACTTTTACTAAGTGGTTTACTTTATTTACCATTCCTAATATTTGAGGTGTAGCTTCTACTTCTACAGATGCGTTCGTCTTTTTAAGGCCCAATGCTACCATTGTTCTTTTTTGACGCTCACTTCTATCGATTACACTTTTTACTTGTGTTACTTTTATTTTTTTCATCGCTTTTATTTTGTAAAATTACCAGTGGCAATTTCTTTTCTAAAACGTATTACTAGCTTTTACACCAGTCTATTGATCGGATAATTTATCCGTTAAATACTTTCTTCAAACCTACTCTTCTGTCTCTAGCAACAGTGATTGGCTCACGTAAAGTAGCTAATGCCTTTACAGTTGCTCTTACCACATTAGCAGGATTAGCAGAACCAAGATTTTTTGCAAGAACGTCAGTAATACCTACAAGCTCTAAAACAGCTCTCATACTACCTCCAGCTATTACACCAGTACCGTGAGCAGCTGGTTTTATTAGAACCTTAGCAGCACCTTCCTTTGTGAATTGCTCATGAGGAATAGTACCATGTCTGATAGGAACTTTTATTAAATTCTTCTTAGCATCTTCTATACCTTTTGTAATAGCCTCTTGTACTTCTTTTGCCTTTCCAAGACCATACCCTACTACACCACTTTCATCACCTACAACCACTAGGGCTGAGAAACTGAAAGCTCTACCGCCTTTAGTAGTCTTTACAACTCTGTTAATAGCTACGACTTTATCTTTTAATTCTAAGTCTCCTGCTTTTAACTTGTTATCTATTGATTTTGACATTATAATTGTTTAGTATTATTTTGAAAATTTTTATTGGATTAAAAATCTAATCCACCTTCTCTTGCACCTTCTGCTACAGCCTTAACTCTACCGTGGTAAATATATCCGTTACGATCGAAGATCACTTTTTTAATTCCAAGCTCTCCTGCTTTTACATCAAGGGCAGCACCTACCATCTTACTCTTATCTACTTTTGGAGCTTTCTGAGCAGTAATGTCTTTTTGCTTACTACTTGCAGAAGCAAGTGTAACACCATTATCGTCATCTATTAACTGAGCATAAATGTCAGTGTTAGATCTGAAAACCGTAAGTCTTGGAGCAGAAGCTGTACCAGAAACTTTTCTACGAATTCTAAACTTAATCTTCTGCCTTGCTTTACTTTTATTGTTCATTTTATTTCATTTAATATTTTCCGATACTGCCGGAAAAAAATGGAAACTAGTTATTATTTACCTGCTGATTTACCTGCTTTACGTCTTAATACTTCACCTACAAACTTAACACCCTTGCCCTTGTACGGCTCTGGCTTTCTGAGACTACGTAATTTTGCACAAACTGCACCAAGCAATTGCTTATCTACACTTTCTAAAGTGATGATAGGATTCTTACCTTTTTCTGTAAGAGTAACTACTGACAATTCATTTGGCACTTCAAAAACGATGTTATGAGAATATCCTAGTGAAATATCTAACAAATTTCCTTGGTTAGTAGCTTTATAACCTACACCCACAAGTTCCATTTGTTTTTTGAAGCCATCTGTAACGCCAGTAACCATATTACCAAGCAAAGATCTGTACAACCCATGCATAGCACGGTGGCGAATCTGTTCAGTTGGTCTAACCAAAGTCAAAGTATTATCTTCAATATTTACTTTTAAATCTCTGTCAATTTGTTGAGTAAGTGTTCCTTTCGGTCCTTTTACTGTAACCATGTTATTAGCATCTACCGTAACTGTAACACCACTTGTAATGGTTAACGGATTTTTACCTATTCTGCTCATAGTAATGTGTTTTATCTCTTTGCTTTTGAAGCAAGAGCATTCTTTAATTTTTTGTTTAGAATATATTGCAGAGTACTTCTCCACCTACATTCATTGCTTTAGCTTCTTTATCTGTCATTACGCCTTTGCTTGTGCTCACAATAGCTACACCAAGACCATTCTTTACTCTTTTGAAGTCACCTGGCTTAGAATAAGATCTAAGACCCGGACGGCTCACTCTTTCAAGGCTTTGTATTACAGGCAACTTTGTAACTAGATCATACTTCAAAGCTATTTTTATAACACCTTGCTTGCTATCATCTTCAAATTTATACTTAAGGATATAACCTTTGTCATATAAAATCTCTGTGATGCGTTTCTTTAAGTTGCTTGCAGGAATTTCCACAATACGGTGATTAGCCATTTGTGCGTTTCTAATTCTTGTAAGATAATCTGCTATAGGATCAGTAACCATTGTTTTTCTTTATTAAAAAAGATGAATTAAATATTTTTTACAATGCGATATCCATCCCACATTATATGGGAAAGGAAAATGCAATTTACCAGCTTGCTTTAGTTACACCAGGAATCAAACCGTTGTTAGCCATATCTCTAAAGAAGATACGATTTACTCCGAAATGACGCATATAACCACGAGGACGTCCGGTAAGTTGACATCTGTTTCTCAATCTTACAGGCGAAGCATTTTTAGGAAGTGCATCAAGACCTGCGTAATCACCTGCTGCTTTAAGGGCTGCACGCTTCTCTGCAAATTTTGCTACAGTTCTTTCTCTTTTTCTCTGCCTGGCTTCGATAGATTTTTTTGCCATAATGTTATTAGTATTTAGATTTCAAGTATTTAGTGCTTAGACAATACGCCCAGAACTCATACTTAATCTTTATTGGTTTATTTTTTTACGTTTTTGAATGGCATACCTAGTTCCTTCAACAATTCGTATGCTTCTTCATTGGTATTTGCGGTAGTCACAAAAGTGATATCCATACCAGTGATTTTGTTTACTTTATCAATATCTATCTCTGGGAAAATGATTTGCTCTGTAACGCCCATAGTATAGTTACCACGACCATCAAATGACTTGTCATTAATACC
>JBBRHK010000112.1:0-8316 GCA_038222815.1 Chitinophagales bacterium | reverse complement strand
TCAACAATGAGTTTCTCTAAAAACTAAAATCGAAAAAATGAAATTTATTATAGCAATTATTTGCACAGCAGCTTCAGCTTTTGCCTTATCATTATTTATGCCTTGGTGGAGTATAGCCATTGCTTCATTTATCGTTGGCTTCTTTCTAGCTCAAAAAAACTATTTATCCTTTTTAGTCGGCTTCATTGCGCTATTCTTATTGTGGACGATTCTTTGTTTAATTATAAGTAGTGGTAACAATGATTTATTTTCCCATAAGTTTAGTATGCTTATTCTTCAAAAAGATAACCCCGTGTTGCTAATTATTGCAACTGGACTTATAGGTGGAGTAGTGGCCGGTTTTGCAGGACTGGCAGGAAGTATGGCAAGAAAGATATTTGTGAAAAGTGCTTAAGATTTTTTTATAAAGGGCTTTATCATTTCGCTAACAAATCCTTTACTTAGCTTCGAGCATATATTTACCAATCTACTTCTATGCGTTTTATTTTACTCCTTGCAGTTGTAATGTTTTCTAATATTGCTTTTTCTCAAAAAATTACTGGATTTGTAAAAGATGAAAAAGGCAATCCTTTATCCTTCTCTAGCATTTACATAAAAGGTACCACTAAAGGTACTACCGCTAACGAAAAAGGTCGTTTTGCCTTGTCTGTACCTGCAGGGCAGCTGACAATCGTGTGTCAGCGGATAGGATATACGATTGTAGAAAGGACGATAACAGTTACATCTGATATCGAAATAAACTTTGAGCTCACAGCTCAAGAGCTTACGATGGATGAGGTTATCATTAAGAAAAATACAGGAGAAGATCCTGCCTATGCGATCATCAGAAAAGCCATTGCAAAAAAGAATGAATATGAAAATGAAGTGAAAGCCTACAGCTGCGATCTTTATACTAAAGACGTCATCAAATTAGATGAAGTTCCTAAAAAAGTTTTTGGGCAGAAGGTAGAAACTAAAGATATGGGGCTAGACAGTACAGGGAAAGGAATTGTTTACCTCAGTGAGTCGATATCAGAATTGTTTATTCAAAAGCCAGATAAATTTAAACTAAATGTAAAGCAAAGTAGGGTAAGCGGTAGTAATAGCTTTGGATTCACCTTTCCTTCCATTATTAGTTTTTACCAGAATAATGTAACCGTTTTTTCTTCTCAACTTAACCCAAGAGGATTTGTATCACCCATAGCGGATGCTGCGATAAGCTTCTATAAATTTAAACTTCTAGGTAGTTTTTACAGAGATGGAAAGGAGATAAATACTATACAAGTTACGCCACGCCGTAAGTTTGAGCCACTATTTTCTGGTATCATTAATATAATGGAAGATGAGTGGAGAATTTACAGTGCCGATTTGATGCTTACTAAAGAAAGCCAATTAGAAATTTTTGATACCCTTCGTCTTAGTCAAATAAATATCCCTGTTGGTGATAGTAAATGGAGAGTAAGCAATCAGTTGATCAATTTTAATATCAAACTTTTTGGCTTTACCTCATCTGGGAACTTCTTGTCAGTGTATTCTGATTATAATGTGAAACCAAAATTTGATAAGAAATTCTTTGATAGAGTAGTTATTAAATATGACACAGCAGTAAGTAAAAATCCAGCTAGCTTTTGGGATAGCATAAGGCCGGTGCCGCTAGAGAAAGAAGAAATAAAAGATTACAAAGTAAAAGATAGTAGTTTTTATGCAGAAAAAAATGTTGTGAGAACTAAGGCTTATTATGACAGCGTTAATCAAAGCAGGAACAAGTTTAAAATAAAACAAATTTTTATCGGTGGCGTTGATTTTACGCACGCTTCTAAGAAAGGAGTTTCCAGCTATGGTATTGCTTCGCTGGCGAGTACTGTAGAATATAATTTTGCTGAAGGTGTAGTCCTTGAAGCCAGGCCTTACTACAACAAAAGATTTAAAAAACTCAATTCAACTATTCGATTCGAAACCGTAGTAAGGTATGGTTTTAGTAATGGACACCTCAATAGTTATTTGACGATTAGAGGTAATAAAAATGCCAAAAAGGAAGAGGCATATTCAAGATCTTACTGGCAGCTAAGTGGCGGAAAGAGAGTAAGTGATTTTAATAAAAGCACTTCTTTATATCCACTATTTAATAGTATTGGTTCTATTCTTTATGGGAATAATTATCTTAAGACTTATGAAAACTATTATGGTAGCGTTGCTCTTGGGAAACGCTACGAGTCTGGGCTTGCAGTAAATGGATATGCGTTGTATGAAGATAGAACTCCGATAGAGAACACTACCGATTTTATTGTTTTCAGTAAAGATAAATCTAACATAACAGCTAACTATCCTACAGAGTTATTATCTAGCCAGTTTACACCCAATAAGGCCTTTATTCTTCACGCTAATGTGAGCTTTAAGCCTGGACAGCGTTATATTCAGTATCCTACCGGGAAAGTGCCAATAGGAAGTAAGTATCCTACATTTGCTTTGGGATATACCAAGGGCATATCGGGTATCTTAAATAGCAGTTCCAATTTTGATAAATGGACTTTTAAAGTTTTTGATGATAAGAATTTTAAGCTAGCCGGATTGCTGAAGTATAAATTTACAATCGGAGGGTTCTTAAATAATAAAAATGTAGCGGTACAAGACTTTACACATTTTGATGCTAATTATACAAGAGCAGATTATAATACTACTCGGGAGTATGTCGGACTTTTTCAGCTGCCAAAGTATTATCAATACAGCAACACGAATAACTTTTATTCCACCATTTTTCTGGAGCATCATTTGAATGGCCTTATCACTAATAAAATACCTGTTCTCAAAAGATTAAAATGGAATGCGGTAGGCGGCACTAATGTTTTGTATATGAATAATGTGAATTATGCCGAGTGGTTTGTAGGATTAGAAAACATTTTTAAGGTAATACGCTTAGATTTTGTGGCAGGATACGAAGACGGAAAATTTGTACGCTCTGGCATAAGACTCGGTCTAGGTGGGCTTATTGGTGGTGCAGCAAGGGCTAGCGCTGGCTCAAATGCTAAAAGTAGAGATACAGAGGTAGTAAACAGTTTATAAATTTTGTAGCTTTGCAGCTATTATTGGTTTGCCCTGCAAGCATCCAACATCTTTTTTTAATACTAAAAAGTGTTCTACTAGTAATAGTAGTCAATTAAGCTAAAATGAGTGTACTCCACAATCGAGTTTCCCAAGAGGAACTTAAGATAAAACTGTATGAAGAATCTTTTCCAAGAAAGACTATTTCCTTCTACAATTATTTTCCAATAGCCGATCCACAAATCTTTAGAGATGACCTCTACAAGTCCCTGAATGCCATCAATGTTTTTGGGAGAATTTACGTGGCCAATGAAGGTGTAAATGCTCAAGTAAGTGTGCCTGAGGCTAACTTAAATTTATTTGTACAGGCTTTAAATGCTTTTGAAGGTCTTAGAGATATTCGTTTAAATTTTGCTGTGAATGATGATGGAAAATCCTTTTGGGTTTTAAAAGTAAAGCTGCGAGAAAAAATTGTGGCAGATGGAATCAGCGATCCTTCATTTAATATGAGTAAAAAAGGCGATTATGTAAATGCTGCTGCCTTTAATGCGCTCATTGGCAATCCAGAAACGATTGTAGTAGATATGCGTAATCATTATGAGTATGAAGTAGGGCATTTCAAAAACGCTATAGAAATACCATCAGATACCTTTAGGGAGCAATTGCCAATGGCGGCAGAAATGCTCCGAGAAGAAAAGGAGAAGAATATCATTATGTATTGTACGGGTGGTATAAGGTGTGAGAAGGCAAGCGCTTATTTAAAACATCAAGGTTTTAAAAATGTGTTTCATCTCGAAGGTGGTATTATTAATTATAACAACCAAGCCAAGCAAGAAAACTTGCCCAACAGCTTCATCGGAAAGAACTTTGTCTTTGATGAGCGGCTAGGGGAGCGGATCACAGACGATATCATTGCTAGTTGCCATCAATGTGGCGAGCCTGCCGATGACCATACCAATTGTAAGAATGAAGCCTGTCATCTATTATTTATACAATGTAAATCTTGTGCAGAAAAATTTATAGGTTGCTGTAGTGCAGCTTGCAAAGAAGTGTTGGAATTGCCAGAAGAGGAGCAGAAAATTTTGCGAAAAGGAATAGATAAGGGAAGGCAGGTATTTAATAAAAGTAAAGAGTTGAAGATGAAGGGGAAAGGGTAGTGGGGGGAACCTATTGAGGACAAGACAACAGCAGCGAAAGAAAATTGCAACATTCAACTAGCTACTTTTTCTTTTTATTAAAAACATCAAAGATTTCAAAAACTGTATCTAAGTCTTTCACTAAATTTTGCTTTTTAGGAAATCGATTTAATAATAATGCTGTAGCCTTTTCATTACTACTTATTGCCGGTAAGAGATTTTCATAACTTAATGCTATTGGCTTCTCGATTGTCTTTAGCTCATCTTGAAAAAGGAAGCCTACTCTTTGTGTAAGGTCACTCCCAAAATAAGTGTAGTAATTGTAGGCATACAAGTTTATTTTTCCTTTTCTAATTCTTGTAAGTGGCATTCCTTTTTCATCTATTAAGTAGTAGGCCTTTTTGTCTTGATAACATAATACGTCTTTTGCGTTTATCCTTTTACCATCAATTTTAATAAAGTTGAGTTTGTTATAGGTTTTGTGCTCCACTATAGTAGCGGCTGATATCTTATTCCCTATTAAAGTGTCACCATTTTTTAAAACAATAAAGTATTCTATGTTTTCTACTTTTGCCTCTTGCACGGTTTCTTTGGACACAATTTGCCCAAAGGTGCAACCAACGAGTGTAAATGTGATCAAAGTTGTAAGTAATTTTTTCATCAGTAAGTTTTTGTATTTAGATTTTGATAAATAAAAATAAATTAACTATTAGTGGGTAAAATATCCGCATCCACCTATCTTTCATTAAGTAGTCATTTATATGTTAATCGCTACAAGTTAATAATTGTGTGTTTTCTGAAAGGAAAGTGTTTTTTTAGTTTAAAATAAATATTTTTTTCCACTCGTAATTATTGATTAGCATAGCGTAATTAATTAAGTTTTTGCCTTACTCAGCCCCGCAGCAAAGTAATGATTTTAACTACCGTATTTTCAAATTGGACCAGAAATCAATTGTCTACAATCTTACCCATTTCTGTTTTACCACATATATACCACTAGACGTACCAATAAGGTATGTAAATTGCAAAGTATCTTTATTCTGCGAATATGTTCCAATATTGCCTTGAAAAGTACTCTCTAAATCTCTTGGTGATGCTATTGGCTTAAAACGTAAGGTATCTGCTGAGAATGGACCGCTTTCAACCCAAAGAGGATCAGGCATTCTTTGTGTTTGTATACAAGCAAAAATACTATCATTTATCTTTATAGTAGGGGCCGTAAATGTACCGTTCGCAGAAAAGGTACCCATAGTTTTAGTGACGTTTTCTGTAACATTCCAATTTGCGACAAATTTTTGGGCAACAGACTGATTGTCGGTTACATCGTCCTTTTTGCAAGAAAATAGAATTATTGAAAATGTAGTGAAGAGTAATAAGTTTTTCATTTTAATTGTTTGATATTTTTAAAGTTTATTTTCTGACACTGTTTTAAAAATTAGAACTTCTCTCTTCGAGATAATCCGAAGGCGCACTACCAATAAACATAAGTGGAAACCCAAAAATCGATTTTATTTCTTCTCTTAATAAACATCACCGCCACAATACATTTTACCTGACTTGGTAAGAACACAAGGAGTAGTTCTGAAGTTAGCACGATTGCTACTAGTCCATACTAAATTTGCTGTTTGAGTATTGTAGCAACTAATTGTACCGAGTGCTCCAAATCCAGCTGTACTATTTCTACTAGCTGTAAATATCTGACCATTGATTATTGTCACATTAACATTGATATAAGCTGGAATTCCAACGGTATTTATGGATTCACCCGTCAAAGGATTAAATCTGTGCGTTACATCATAACCAGCTACATACAGATTGCCGTCACTAAAGATTGGGTATCTCGTTATACCATTAAGAAGGGATCTTACTACAGACCATCGTGTTGCAAGGGTGTTTACATCTACAGCATTTAATCTTTGATTAGCCGAGGCGTCTTCAACAACAAAATACAAAATTGAATTATTATAAACTAAACGAGAGTCGGAGGAGAGATATTGAGTAGAAGAAGAATTAAGCAGTCCCCCATTTGTTTTTGAAAATGTATTTAAGACGCCTGAATTATAATCAAAAGCATAAATTCTATTGTTGTCAAATGCTAACTTAGTTCCTGAACCTCCTGTAGCAGACCAATTTAAATTGCCAGTTTGTCTGTCAAGTGAACCAATTTGTGCAACGGTAGAAGAAATGATTGAGTATAATATTGTAGGGCTATCTAATACAATGTTCAAAAAATATATTCCGGTAAAAAGTTTTTGCCATTTCAAACTACCGTTATTTGTATCATACGCAAATATTCCATTTACTGTAGTAATGTAAACCATCTCGTTTGTTGAGATTGAAGTTTTCGGAATGCCGTTGGTCGCTACTGACCATTTTACAGAGCCAGAGGTATCGTAACATAAAAGTTGAGATTGAGTAGTTCCCAGATATAACCTGCCCCCACCTCCTGAAAACATTGAATAATTTGGACCAATTGATCTTTTCCAATTCGGATTACCATTGACTGCATTAACAGAGTAGAGAGAATCTGAACCAACAACGTATACAGCCCTAGCTGAATCAATTGTGGTTGTAGGGATACTACCATCCGTCCGAAATGTCAGTTGGTTTCCATAAATTGTACCTGATTGAATTGTAGCAAATGCTCTGATGTAATATGTTTGATTTGCAGTGAGATTAAAAAGGCTTGAGACGAAGCTTCCACCTCCTGCTCCACCCAAAATAACTTGGTCAGCTATTGAAGGATTGACTGATGTTGAATAACAAACACCTTTGGACAGAATAGAGTCACTTCCAGAATTGACAACGGTTCCCCCAGACACGCTTGTTGTACCCGTGATTAAAGTTATAGGAGAAGTAGTCACATTGACTTGTCCGGTTACAACATTGTCAAGCCCAGTGTTTTGGCAGCTAGAACATATATATATATATATATATATGCGCTCAGTTTTAGGAGAAATTTTGAGGAGTTTTTTATGTTCATTACGTTATTTTTCTTTTTTTGAAAAAAGCTATTGAAGCATTTTACGGAAATAAAAATAGTGCATTAAAATTGGATTGTCTTATTTTAATTAAACTTTATTCAACTAATTTTTTTTCTGTGCTGTATATTTTTGCTTTGCTGGTCAAGTAATAAAACCAATACTTTTTTTTGCCTTTGATGGCCAAACTCCAAAACTAAAACTTTTTTGACTTCATGAGAGGCCGAGGCAAGGTCTTTGACCTGCCGATGAGTATTTGGTATTAACTTTTCAATCCTTGTAATTAGCGGCTTGCCAAAGACAACGCTTTGGCAACTTCTTGAGAGCGGAAATTTTTATATTTGACCAACAGCGGCAGAAAAGCTACTTCGAAAAGGAATTGATAAAGGAAGATGGTTATTCAATAAAAGTAAAGAGTTGAAGATGACTATCACCAAGTGATACCTCACAACTGTCCAATTATCTCTAATAAATTTACAGCACTCATAACTCATAACTCATCACTCATCACTCATCACTCAATTCTACCTCCTCGGAGAAAAACTCCTCGGCACTGCAGGCTTACTCTCTGCGGGCTTTACAACTAATGGTTTTTTGCCCAAAGAAATGTCATTGAGTAAATCAATAGCTTCTTTAGCATCTTCTTCATTTTTCATTTCCACAAATCCAAAACCTTTGCTTTTATTGTTTTCTTTATCCATAGCGACTCTTGCAGATACGACAGGACCGAATTTTTCAAATATTTCTTCTAGTTCTGCATCATCAAGATCGTAGGGTAGGCCGGCAACAAATAAGTGCATAGGGTGTAGTGTTAGTGTTGTAAAGAGTCTAAGGTACAGGATTATTTTATACAAATGATTTTATCTAAAAATTATTGCAATTAGTACTCAAAACTTACCTTAGCAGCAATATGCAGTCTCTACATTTATTTCTGGATGAGTCAAATTGCAAGGATGCGCTCTTTCCTTTTGCACAAATAAGGCACGCAGCCGATTTTGTTGTAGGAAAGTATTCTATACGGGAGCGTTGGCAAAATCTTGTGCCTAATATCAATATTGTTTCAGAGCAAGCAGAGGATACTTTGAGTTTACCAGCCAATGTAATTCCTACCACAAGAAATATAGAAATGCTGCTCAATGCAGCCAAGGAGCGAATTTCACTGATAGATAGTCCACTAGTGC
>JBBRHK010000111.1:0-8316 GCA_038222815.1 Chitinophagales bacterium | reverse complement strand
AGCAGACCTTGGCGCTGGTACTGGTTATTATAGTTTTAAAATAGCCAAAAGAGTTCCGCTCGGTAAAGTTTACGCCATAGACGTGCAAGAGGAGATGGTCCGACAATTGAAAGCGAAAAAACGAGCCATCCAAGATTCAGTGGTAGAAGTTATTAAAGGTTCGGAGCAGGCCATCAATCTCCCTGCATCGGGCACTGACTTGGTGATAATGGTAGATGTATACCACGAGTTAAGTTATCCCAAAGAGATTTTAGAATCGATATACAAAGCACTCAAGCCATCAGGTAAAATTTTACTGTTGGAATATCGTCAGGAAGATCCTTCCATTCCTATCAAGGAACTTCACAAAATGTCAGTACAGCAAGTGAGTAAGGAGATGGAAGCGAATGGCTTTAAGCTGTTGAAGAAGGAGGATTTTTTGCCTATTCAGCATTTTTTGTTGTATGAGAAAAAGTAAAGACGATACTAGAGTTTTTCTTGTTTTTTATCCTTTCAATTAATTACTTCATCTATCCCAAAAACAACAAAGGCTACTCCAAAAAGAGTAGCCTTTGAAAAAAGATAAACTAAATTACTTTTTCTTAAATCTGATATTGTAGCTCACGCCAACTCCGATGTCATTTACATCAGGACCTTTTGTATCTGATTGCAAGATTGTATTATAATAAGCAAAATAATTCCAGTTGTAATTGTGATATCCAATCTGTGGCTTTAAGAAAGCTGCGCCTTCATTACCAGGTACGTTGGTAAAGAAGTTATAACCTCCATCCAATCCAGCAAAAAAACCTTCACTTTTTGCATAATAACGCAACAAAGCACCTACAGGGATAGCTCCAAAATCTTGAGCGCCATTTTTACCAAAATACTGGTTGTATCCAGCCGTCAATCCAATACCGAAATGAGGGTTTACCAAGTACTGTCCTTTCAACTCTAATCCAGCTTTAAAGCTAGAAAAGTCAGACGCATCGCCTACTGGCACACCTGCATTAGCTCCAATCTTTAACCACGAGTTTCTTGCAGTTACTTCTTCATTCTGAGCAGAAACAGAAGTTACACTTACCATTAATGCTACTACTAAAACCGAAAACTTAATCATATTCATTTTACTATTGTTTGTTTGAGCCTTTGATTAGTCAAAGAGGATGCCAATTATAGATATCTGCCAACTAGTCCCAACTGTTCTTACAAGGTCTACTATTTTCCAGCCACAGGGGCAGGAATGGGAGTAATGCATTTTATATAAATATAAATTGTCTGATATAGCTGAAAACTAAATGTGTTCTGTAGCGCTGTCTTTGCTGAGGCTTGCTGACTTCTAGTTGTTCTGTTTCTTCACTAGCGTGATGCAAATACAAAGAGTATTTTATTTAATTGGAATGATTGATCTTTAAATTCAACGAAGCCAAATGTAGGGTTCTACAATGTATTAAGATTTATTCCTTTTAGATTACCGATACTTACAATATTTATCTAGGCTCTTTTTGTATTTTTGATTTAATCTAATAATTCAAGATGGTTTCCTACAACACTAAAGACTGGTTTACTTTTATTTTTCGTTTTCACAAGGCGGATACATTTAGAACCTTATTTCCAATAATGATTGCGATTGGAGCTTATGCTGCCATTATTGCTTATGCAGAAATAGAGATATGGAAACTTGGAGAGGGTAGTTACGTAAAGAATTTAACCATTATGCATGGTATGTTGGGGTTTGTGATTTCCTTACTACTAGTCTTTAGAACCAATACAGCCTACGATCGTTGGTGGGAAGGTCGAAAACTATGGGGCGGTTTGGTGAATAATAGTAGAAATTTTGCATTAAAATTGTCTGCTATTTTACCAGATGAAATTGATAAGGTTTTTTTTAGAAGAATGATTCCGCATTATGCTGCATCACTGCATAGCCATTTGAATAATACAGAGGTTACCCAACAGTTATTTGAAGGTGTTGATTTGGAGATTGATCATCACAATCATATACCCAATCAGATAGCCAAACAAATGTTTGCAAGAATAAATGACTTATATCTTAAAAAGAAAATTACTGGTGACCAATTGATTATTTTAAACACCGAAATACAATCATTTACTGATATTTGCGGTGCTTGTGAGCGTATCAAAAACACGCCAATTCCTTATTCCTACAGCGCTTTTCTCAAGAAATTTATTTTCTTCTATGTAATGACCTTGCCGTTTGGTTATTGTTTTAGTTTAGGGTATTACACACCGCCGGTAGTTGTTTTTATCTTTTATGTTTTGGCAAGTTTAGAGTTAATTGCTGAAGAGATTGAAGATCCATTTGGTAATGACGCAAATGATTTACCAACACAGAAAATTGCAATGAATATAAAAAAGCATGTAGAGGAATTAATTTAATAGAGTCTGTGTACATTGTTTTGATGAAATGTTGTTATTTATTCAAGCATTTTCTACGACTAGTTTTTCAATCTGCTAAAAAAAAATATTTGCCTGCCTTACTAGTACAACTATAGCGCAGCCCTGCTTGTGCAGTTGAAGTTTAATCGGGTTTTCCAAATTACAGTTCTAATAAATTAATTTATTGATACGCAATTTTCTTTAGTGTTAGTCAAACACAAAATTGTTTTGTATTCTCCCATTTTTAAAGATTCTTTTTTATTTTATTTCTCTTAGAATTAGTTTTTTTTTAACGTCTATTTTGCAACATTTTCTTAATCAGTTTTTGTAAATGCTGGCTTCAAATTAATCTTAAATTATTTTTGATTTCTATAACATTTACCTTTTCAACTTGTAATGCATATGTTCTAGCTTTGCGAAAATTTTTAAAAATAAAATTCAAGAAAAATGAAAAAACTAGCTTTATCAGCGATTTTATTGAGCTCATTAGTAGCTCATTCGCAAACAAAAATTTCTAAACCAACTGAAGGTGCAGTAACTGCGGAAGTCGGACTCACAGGCGGTTTGAACAATGCAAACTTTAATTTAAACAACAACGCTGGCTTACTTCGCTTCCGTTATTTTGCTAAGGATGATCTTGCTGTTCGTGTAGGTTTTAGTGCAAGAAGTAACAATGAAACAAACAATTTTTACGGTGGCGCTGGTGGTACACAGTTGGGTACGCAAGAAGTGAAATTTAATGGTTTTGCTGTAAATCTAGGAGTAGAAAAGCATTTTGCTGGTTCTGATAGATTATCAACTTATGTAGGTGCTGATTTAATTTTCCAAACTACAACAGCGAAAGAAGAATGGAATAATTTTAATGGATCTTCTTACACAGCTGGTTTTTCTAGAGATGTAAAAGGGTTTAATACAAATGGTGATGTTTCTGCCTTATCTTATGGTCTTCGTGCCGTAGCAGGTGCTGATTATTACATTGCAAAGAAACTGTATCTAGGAGCAGAATTTGGTCTTGGCTTTTTAAGCAGCAAGAACAGGGATACTGAAGATAGAATTACATCAACAAGTGGAGGTGTTACAACAACAACTGTAAACAATCAACAGTCAAGTGGTAAAAGTAATTCAATCGCTCCAGCGGTAATCACAGGAGTAAGAATTGGTTTTCAATTCTAATTAAAAAGATTGAATTTCTAATTGCTTGAAAATAGTTTTGAGCTAAAATTACAAAGAGCTTACTGGAAGTCCAGTAAGCTCTTTTGCATTATAGTAGTGTTTATTAAAAACTACAGTATCTATCTCTTCCTCAGTACCCCTTGCATTTCTCTTAATTTTCCATCAATATCAGAAGGTATTTCAAGTCCTAATATTTTACACATCAGCGGATAAATGTGGATGTTCTTTACAGAAGCCAATGTGAATCCTTTTTTGAATGCTGGACCGCTAGCGTAGAATATACCGTGCATATCCTTGAAAGTTGGGTCGTAGCCGTGTACGCCAGAAACTTTACGTGGAGAAGATTTCATACTGGTAATTGATCTTTCGCTGCTAAAATAGTAGCCAATTTCAGGTACAATTTGGATAGTGCCCCAATCTATATTCTTTTGCACTTGTTCAAATTCTGGTGTGTCCTCCGTTCTATACACTTTAAAATGGTTTTCTTTCTTCTTCAGGGCATAGATAATCTCTGTTGTTTTGGTACTGTCTTTAGGGTGTAAACTCAATATTGCTCCACTATTTATGGTGAGGTATTTTTCATTGTCTTCTATCGTTTCTACTGCAATCTGTTTTTCATTGGGTACCTCAGACATACCGTGATCAGAAACGATAACGATATTTACAGGAAGATTAAGGCTTTCTATTTGTTTAAATAATGTTCCAAGGGTGGCATCTAAATTCTGTAAAGTAGCATTCAAAATACTATCTGCATTGGGACCATACCGATGACCTACATCATCCATATCAGAAAAGTAAAGAGAAATAAAGTGTGGTCTTTTGTCTTCCGGAAGTTTTAGCCAATCTACTACCTGTGCTACTCTT
This sequence comes from Chitinophagales bacterium, assembly GCA_038222815.1. Taxonomy (GTDB): domain Bacteria; phylum Bacteroidota; class Bacteroidia; order Chitinophagales; family Chitinophagaceae; genus Ferruginibacter. The sequence continues at coordinate 3,903 of JBBRHK010000111.1, read as the reverse complement.
GTTTCATTCTTGATGCTTCCGTCATATTGCTTATAATAATTGGGACGGTAGTTCTGTATCACGGCTTCTGTTCCTGGGAAGAAAAAACTAGCGGTCACCAGGCCTGCTTTACCAGCCTGCACCCAGATAGGCGAGCCGCCGTAGTACCTGCCATCTGTCACCATTTCAGGGTTGCCCATCGTGTAAATCTTCTTTGTTTCATAGTTGTAAAAACTGTTGCCTAAAAGCCGATGGTGATCAGGATACATGCCTGTAGCTATAGAATAATGATTCGGAAAAGTTTTAGAAGGAAAGCAGGGTACAAGGGAAGCTGCTTTAACGCCGCCTGCAATGAACTTACTCAGATGTACAGGCTTGAATCTATCTACATAATCCCACCTAAAACCATCAAGAGAAATGAGTAGGAGGTAGGGTTTGGCGTCAGCAGAAGTAGATGCATCAGCAGTGCTCTGGCTGCTTTTAGATGAAGAACCACAAGCGTTTAATCCTAGGATTGCAATTGCGACTATTAATAAATAGGATAGATTTTTATTTTTCATAAAATATAGTGTTGTCTGATAGCGTAAATTTATCCAAGCGAAATTTAGATAGATGTCATTGGCTTTTTTTCTATAATTCTTAAACTTAAGGTTTTAATGATTCCAAATATTTATTGAAATAATGATGTCTTTTTCACGCAAACGAATCGAAGATATTGCGACTAGAAAAGTCTTTGACATTTTATCCCAACTTCTCTTTAAAAAACTTAAAGGTTCTCTCCCAAGCTAAATCTGCCGCAGCCTTATCATATCTAGGTGTGCTGTCATTATTAAATCCATGATTCACTCCAGGATAAATGTAGCCAGTATATTCTTTTTTATTTTCTTTGAGTGCAGCTTCGTAGGCTGGCCATCCTGCATTTACCCTTGTGTCTAGTTCTGCATAATGTATCAGTAAAGGTGCTTTTATTTTTGGGACATCTTCGGTTGCTGGCTGTCCACCATAATAGGGTACAGAGGCAGCAAGTTCTGGCAAGCGCACCGCCATCATATTGGCAACGCCGCCGCCATAACAAAAGCCAGTAACGCCAACTTTACCGTTACAAGATTTATGTATTTTTAAATATTCGTATGCTGCAATAAAGTCTTCATCCATTTCCTTCTTATCTCTTTTGGCTTGTAAGGTTCTGCCCTCATCATCTGTGCCTGGGTAGCCACCTAGCGGAGTCAGCGCATCTGGCGCTAGTGTGATAAATCCTTCCAATGCCGCACGTCTTGCTACGTCTTCAATGTGTGGATTAAGTCCACGATTTTCGTGTACTACTACAACGCCACCCAATACTTTTTTTGCATCTGCAGGCATTGATAATAAAGCTTTGATGGTTCCGCCGCCTTTCTTAGATTCGTAATTGATGTACTCTGAAATGAGTCTTGGGTCATCTGCCTTTATTTGAATATTGCCTTTATAATCTGGCATAAGGAATCCGAGTAGCGATGTTACCGTAAGCGTACCCACTGCATAAAGAGAAAGTTTCTGTACAAAATCCCTACGATTGAGTCTGTCGTGGGCATAGTCATCATATAGGTCAAATACTTCTTGATTAATATCTTCTTTTTTTATTTCGTTGCTCATTTTATTTATTTAGAATTCAATTTAATCATTAATATCAAAAAATAGTTTGGTTTTTTTACATTCCATTAATTTGTTTTAATTTCTACTCGTCATTGATAACTAAATTGATTTTGTAAAGCCTGTACATATTATCTCTTAAGCCTTTTCGATTTCTCTGTTTAGTTTTTAATATCCGTACATTCGTTATTCACAGAATATTAGATATTATGGCTATAAATAATAGTTTAATCAGCAAGGGTTTTGTCTTGGCAGGTCTGATGAATATGACTGCATTATTATCTTCCAAATTCTTTACAAATGAAGCCATACCAGCTTTTGATCCTGTAGTGATGTCTTATTTTGGAATATTGGTGATTGTCGTTTGGGGCTTGGCGTATATTGCTGTTGCAAAGAATTTTCATCAGGTGAAATGGTTAGTGGCTGTATTTGCCATCGAAAAATTTATTTACGGTTTTATTTGGACGAAGTGGCACCTAAATAATGAGGTCTCTGAGGTTTTTGCTAGAGATACCATAGCTGGAATTTTCTATTCAATTTATGGTATAAATGATTGGTTGTTTTTTATCTTTTTCTCACTTGTGTTTATCAGGCTTTTAAAAGAAAAGGGAGTTTAGATTTTAAAAGGATTGAAGAGTTTATTTACTCATTGATCCATTATAATTTGGGGTTTTAAAAATCATTAAAAACTATACATCCCTTTACACTCCAATGTTTTAATTTTACAGTATGTACACAGCAGAACTTAGGAATGTAAATGTCAGCCGCTATATCACGCCCTTACGAGAAGGCGGCTCGCTTCCTGCAATTGTGGAAGCTGATGACGGATTTATGTATGTCCTAAAATTTCGTGGGGCAGGACAGGGAGTAAAAGCATTGATTGCAGAACTGATAGGTGGAGAAATTGCTAGAGCTTTAGGTCTGCGTATACCAGAGATAATTTTTGCTAATATCGATGAAGCATTTGGCAGAACAGAGCCCGACGAAGAAATTCAAGATCTACTTAAAGCTAGTGTGGGATTGAATCTTGCGCTGCATTATCTTTCTGGTTCTATCAGTTTTGATCCTACGGTAAATACGGTGGATGAAACTTTGGCTTCGCAAATCGTTTGGTTAGATTGTCTTTTGACCAATATGGATCGTACTGTAAAGAATACCAATATGCTGTATTGGAAAAAAGAACTTTGGTTAATAGATCACGGCGCTTGTTTATATTTTCACCACAATCCGCAGAACTGGCAAGAACAGGCAGTAAAACCATTCACATTAATTAAGGATCACGTTCTACTACCACAAGCAAAGAAACTTACAGAGGCAGAAACACAATTCAAATCAATTTTGACCAATGATATTATTCGCAATATCGTTTCTTTAATTCCAGATGATTGGTTACAGGATGAAACTTATTTTTCATCAGCAGCCGAGCACAGGGAAATGTATATTCAATTTCTAGAAACCAGATTAGCCCATTCAAATATTTTTGTAAAACACGCCCAAGATGCAGCAGCCGCTATTATTTGAGTATGCCGTAGTACGCATTGTGCCTAAGGTAGAACGGGAGGAATTTCTCAACGTGGGCGTTGTCTTGTATTGTAGAAAAGAAAATTTTCTGCAGTTGCTGTACAAGCTAGACGAAGACCGTTTAAAAATATTTGGTTGTGAAACCGATACTGAAGATATTCTTCAAAACCTAAAAGCATTTGAGCGCATTTGTAATGGAGCAGTAGACGCTGGTCCAATAGGAAAGCTGTCTTCTGCCGAAAGGTTTCGCTGGCTCACTGCTACAAGAAGTACCATCATACAATCTTCAAAAGTGCATCCTGGCTTATGCTTGGATCCTGGGGAGACGTTGAAGAAATTATTTGCGCAGCTTGTGATGTAAATAGTCAATGGTTTTATTTTTTTTGTTTAATTCTGCATTTAATTCGTTGGCTAAAAAGGCATTTCAAAAAACGACAATTTCTATCTTTGAGTAAACACACTTAATATATGCTGCTACCCATAGGTGACGATAACTCCGCAAGAACTATAAGACCGTATGTGAATTATTGCTTAATAGCGATTAATATTTTTGTGTTCATCTACTACCAAGGAATTGGAGCCAATGAATTATTTACTTATAGCTTCTCTACCGTTCCACAAGAGATTCTTACAGGGCAAGATGTGGTAATAAATGGGCTAGGAGTCACGCCAGTGCCTGTATATTTTACGCTGCTCACTTCTATGTTTATGCATGGCGGTATCGCCCATATCATAGGTAATATGATGTACTTGTGGATTTTTGGTGATAATCTA
>JBBRHK010000110.1:0-8322 GCA_038222815.1 Chitinophagales bacterium | reverse complement strand
AGTAAGGCTAAAACAACAGAGTGCTTCCTTTGTTACAACAATAGATGCTGTAAATAACTATGGACAACTTATCACAACAGATGTGATAGAACGCACTTTCAATTTTGGAGAAGTAGTGTGGGAGATTGGGACGATGAGCCGGTAAAACCTATAGAAGATTCTTTAGCGATTCCTGTTAAAAATTATTTTAACAGTAAACTTTACCTATAATTTAGCGTCAAAACATTGAAAAATTATTTGTAACAAAAAAAATAGGCATTATATTAGCTACACTGTTATCAGATAAAAACTTAAACATTAAAAAAACAATACAATGGATGCAATTAAACCCAAAGTGCTTCTTTGCGAAGACGATACTAACCTAGGAATGGTATTGAAAAATTATTTAGAGTTAAATGATTATGACGTTACCCTTGAGAGAGATGGTAGGCTTGGCCTTGCTGCTTTTCAAAGAGAGAAATTTGATATCTGTTTACTAGATGTAATGATGCCAAATATGGATGGATTTACGGTAGCAGAAGAAATACGTGATATTAATCCTGACGTTCCATTATTTTTCTTGAGTGCTAAAACGATGAAAGATGATATCATCCAAGGTTACAAGCTAGGTGCAGATGATTATATAACCAAGCCTTTTGATAGTGAAGTGTTGCTTCATAAAATAAAAGCCATCTTAAAACGTAATGAAGAATTACATAGAGAAGAGGTAAATGCAGAATTTGATTTAGGTAAATTCCATTTTAATCCAAGATTACGTGAGCTTACTGTAGAAGGTACAACGCATACGCTTTCTCCAAAAGAAAACGAGCTACTTAAAATGCTTGCAGAGTATAAAAATGATTTGTTACCAAGAGAAGCTGCACTAAAGCGCATCTGGGGTAGCGACACCTATTTTAACGGAAGAAGTATGGATGTGTACATTGCGAAACTTCGTAAGTATCTCAAAGAAGATGACAAACTAGAAATCGTAAACATACACGGAAACGGATTCAGATTAGTTGAGAGTGTATAATCTCACATAAGAATTAAATATTAACGCTGGCATTTATGCTGGCGTTTTTTTATCCGCCATCCTTCCAGCCCCATAAGTACCTGCACGCATAAGTCCTATAAGGTTTCCAGTTTTCTGAGATCAATTTTATTTCAGCCAAGAATTGTTTTTTATTGATCCTATCTAAGTCGTAGACCTTTGCCATTGATTGCTGTATAGCTAAATCATCTGCGGCAAATACATCTTCTCTTGCTAGTGTGAACATCAATATCATTTCTACGGTCCACCTGCCTACGCCTTTTATCTGTGTGAGTAATTCAATAATCGCCTCGTCTTCCATCTTAGCAAGTTTAGAATCTGTAATCTTTTTTTCAATAAAAAAATTACATACGTTTTTTACATAGCCTGCCTTAGCATTACTGAGTCCGATACTACGCAACAGCTCTAAGTCGGTAGCGAGAATCATATTTAGAGTTGGCGTTTTCTTGCCATACAATTGTAAAAATCTACCGTAGATTACTGCTGCTACTTTTGTACTTAATTGCTGACTTATAATAGAGGATACTAGTGAGAGGTAAACATTCCTCTTGGTAGTAAGTACAAATTCATCTTGATGCTTCAAAACAGCAAAAAGTATTTTATCCCTTTTTAGAAGTAAACGATGGCTCGATAAATAGATGATAGGTTTCATTTATTTTTTTAGGTCAAACTGTACTGCCGTATTATTGTTTCTAAGAAAAACAACGCCTTCATAATTTTGTAAAGGAATTACTTTTCTCACTTCACCTTTGAGCTTAAATCCAGACTGCATCGGCAATACAGTGGTAAAATTACCTGCGCCAGCATTTAATAAAAGCATAGCTGCATTAGCATCATACACACCTACCATAACTGCTGGGTCTTCAGAGTTTCCACAAATAATTAAATCCTTTTTACCATCATTATTTACATCTTGCAAAAGCATATCGTTGATATTGCTAAACTGCGCTCTTGTTGGAAACGGAATAAATCGAAAAACATTATTTCCTACATTTTTTAAAACGCCTGATTCGAAAAATCTAGTTTCATAAACGTCCATTCCCTGCTTCTCGGAAGCCGTAAATATTTCATCGAGGGTTTTACCAGAGTAGTCTTTATACCGCACAAATTTCTTTCTCATAGACGGCAATTGATCTATCAACTGGTCTCTACTAAAAAGTGGATACAATTTACCTTCATTATAATAACCAAGCACCGCATCATAACTGCCGTTCTCATCAAAATCTTTTGCATAAATAGTACAGGGCGTATTTACTGTAGCTTTAATAGAGGAGTTGAGGCCTCTATTAGCCAATACGACATCCGTTTTACCATCTGCATCTATATCTTCTACAATCAGATTATACCACCAGCCGGTGAATGCAGTCATCGCTATGCTGCTGTCTTTCCCCTGCGCATTTTGAACAATGACCTTGGCATCATTGCTTATGAATGTAGCTTGTGCAAAAGAATAAATCTTCGGCCCAGCCCACTCGCCAACTATAATTAATTCATTCTTGCCATCCGCATCAATATCGTTCCAATTAGCATTACTCACAATACCCACGGTACTTAATTGAGGAGCAATTGTTGTCGTAACATTAGTGAAAATACCGGCCTCATTTTGCAACAGCATACTCGCATCATACTTTGGAAATGATCCTGGCAACACGTGCCCGCCTACAAATAAATCTAAGTCGCCATCATTATCAAAATCTAAAACTGTTACAGAAGATCCATTATAAAAATTCGCAGGTAAAGCTGTCGCACTTCTTACAAAATTTCCCTTCCCATCATTTATGTACAATCTATCTTGATATTGCTTGCTACTTTTTGCAAATTCAGCTCCGCCACTCACTACATATAAATCTACATCGCCATCTCCATCGGCATCAAAGAATACAGCCGCCATATCTTCAGCGGCTTTATCCTTAGTAAAATCTGCTATTGACTTACTTATAAATTGTCCTGACGCTTGCCCCATCATAAGCACGCCTGCTTCACCTGCAGATCCTCCAATAAATATATCTTCTATACCATCTGCATTTACATCTGCCTTGGCAAAGTAAGGTCCTTTCCTGCTGCACTTATAAGGGATGAGTGGCTCTCTTTTAAAATCTATGAAATCATTTTCTTTTTGTGTAAATGGAAGCGTTTTTTCTTTAGTTGCTTCGGCAAAATAAATAGGCTCTGTCTTTAAACTGGTATTTGTTTTTACAGCGTCTGTCATTACAAATTCCAGAGTCTGATTTACAGATACATTTTCTTTCACAATACTTGTTCCGTTTTGAAAACGAACCGTAAGTTTTTTGACAACGCTACTTTTACCTAGCCCAAAATGCACAATGTGTTCGCTGGTGCTTAGGAAGCCACGTTGTGGATCAAAATGTTGAACTTGCAAAATACCTTGGTCATCTGTTATTTCTATTTCTGCTCCATATTGTTCGACAGTTTTTGTAGCATCTGCCCATAGCTTACATCGTAAATAATTATTATTTTTCTCGCTATTGTTTCTAAGAATGAACGCCTCGCCATCTACATTATTTACGACCATATCTAGGTCGCCATCATTGTCAAAATCTGCATAAGCTGCTCCACTGCTAAAAGAAGGCGGGGCATCTGACCAACTTGTAGACTTATCGATAAATTTTAAATTGCCATTATTTTGATAGATATAATTTTGAACTGGAACAGATGGCATACTATTCAACCATTGGTTCATATCCACATTTTTCCCGGAATTCATCGCTTGCATTATAGAATCAAGAACAAAAACTTTATAATCCCAATCTGTAATATCCCTTTTAAGACCATTCGCGATATAAAAATCTTTGTTGCCATCATTATCAAAATCTACCGCCAATGGACCCCAACTCCATTCTGTTTCTGCAACGCCTGCAAAATTCGCTACTTCGCTGTAAGTATTGTCGCCATTATTTAACTGCAAGGTATTTCTTGGATATTGGTAGTATAGTCCAAACTTCAAAAGCAATTGAAACTTATCATAATTTTGATTTACAGCAAATAGTTGTTTCTGTCGTACAGGATTTTGCACAGCCATATCCATCACAAATATGTCTTCAAGGCCATCATTATTGATGTCGGTAATATCTGACCCCATAGCAGAGAAGCTAGTATGATTTATATACTTATCAAGCTGATTGGTAAATGTTCCATTCTTGTTATTGATATATAATTGGTCAGGCTTGTTAAAATCATTTGCTACATAGATATCGGGCCAGCCATCTCTATTTACATCTGCTATAGATGTACTAAGACCAAATGCGTGGTTGATTAATCCTGACTTTACAGTAACATCTGTAAACTTTCCGCCTTTGTTTTCAAAAAGTCTATCACTTACATACTTCGTATTGCTTGTATCATTTACGTAGGTTAATTTACCATTTAGCATAGTGGCAGGAATAGTCATTGATCGGCTAAAATCTATCGGATGGTTGAGTAGATACAAGTCTTTATCACCATCATTATCATAATCAAAAAAATAAGATTGAATGCTATAACTTCTATCATCAAGCCCCATTTCTACAATCTTATTGGTAAAGGTCAAATCACCATTATTAATGAATAAATATTTTTTCCTTCTTGCTGGGTCTTGGTAGCCTGACTTACAAACAAAAATATCTAAGTAGCCATCATTATTAATGTCCACCATATTCACCCCTGTTTTAATATCTTTATCTGTAGCAACCCCTGCACTAAGTGTGATATCTTTAAATTTGAAATTACCAAGGTTCAAATACAGTTTACAACTACCATTGGTAGAAGAAAAATAAATATCGGGTAAGCCGTCCTTATTGATATCTCCTACTGCTACGCCGCAACCAAGGTAGAGATATTCATAACGATACAAAAACATCTCTGGCGTTTCTATTATATCATTTCTAAATGTAACTCCCGTTTCTGAGGAAGGTAAAGTGGAAAGTAACGGATTCTGCTGCGCTTCTGCATTTTTGAAAATGATAAGCAGTAAGAAAAATAAGGATAAATATTTTTTCATTTTTTATCTTCTAGTAAGTTTGTCAATTGCATTCTTACCAATATTTTTTCCTTGTAGGATACTCACCTTTGCTGTGTAAGGATAATGAATGCCACCATATACTCTGCTCCAAGATACTTCCTTAGATGCAGCATAAAAAGATTTAAAACTCTTCGCTTGGTTACCAAATGGAATCTCCGTTTTATCAACGAACGAAAAGTTCTTTCCTAGTAATCTTGTAAGCACAGCAGCTGCACTATTAGACACTACTGCATGGCCGCTAGTAAATTCTGGGAATGGGGGCGTTTGTAGGTATGGCTCCCAATTTTTATCAAGCCCCCTATTTATGACTGTAATGGGACGAATAAGGTCAGTGGCAAATTTTACTTCCCAGCAGCTAATAAATGCATCAAACATTGCGATAGATGTGATAGCATATACTTGTGCAGTTTTCGCAAAACTCGTTTTTTCCTTTTCGCAAGCCTGCTTGGCAATCATCATCCAGTGACCCGCCGGCGATATTTTATGTACAAAATAATTGAGGTGGCCAATGTTTACTGACACGTTAGGATTATCGTCCCAATATTTAGCAATGGCTTTTTTGCTGGTATCTAACTGTTTAGAAATCTGATAAAGCTCTCTTACATTTTTTTGAAACAAAGACGATTTTTCTTCACTGTATACTAGATTTTTTTTAGGGAGAATTTGTTGCGCAGAATCAATAGCGAGTGTGCGCATTTTATTCCAATGTGGCTCTAGCGCTGCCTGATAATCTAGTGGCGTAAGTTCCCAACTTCCAACTGTAGTGTCATTTTGAAAACGAGGCATTGCCCTAGTTTCATTATAATTATCGGCTCTTACCCATTGGTTAAATGTTTTAGAGTAATTGTTTGCGGCTAGTACACATTTGTCTATAATTAACGCTTCGTGGCTGCGCTTCAAAGAATCTACAAAACCCTTTTCCCAATCTTCAAATTTTATCTCTGAGCCTACTAATTTTTGAGCTACTTTAGAAAAACATAGCAATGCAACTATTGGATTATAATCATTTTGTATCGACTCCTCCATCGCTGGCAGCTTAGGAAAATCTGTAAGCTTTCCATACAAGGAAGGATAATTATTATTGTCTTGAGTCATTATCTCGTAACAAATAATATTTGGGTAAGCATATATCCTGCTAGATACTGGCGGATTGAAAACATCCTGCATTACTGTATTTATGAGCAGCGTATTGAGCTCGTGTAGCCTCTCCATAGCAGATTGTGCTGAGGATGAAAACTGCGAAAAAATCAAACTTATAAGTAATACAATTCGTAGCAAGAGATAGTTTTTAATCTAAAAATACCTTCCTCGTCAAAGAAGGGTGTTTCAAATTTAATTTATTTTGAACAAAAGGAGCTTTTGTACTGTAAGAGGCAGTAATATCTCAATTACTACAAGTCTTCCAACATCTTCACCACTCCTTCGTTTTTCAAAATGAAATAACCCAATCTGTCATTACTTATTCCTTCTTTGAGTTGGTAGTTAAATACGAGCTTATCATCTTCTACCGAGGTTTGAAAATATTTAAAATCGATATTTGGATAACGAGTGAGGCCTGCTCCTATTTCGTATAAATGGGTAGAAAGTACAAAGAGTGCATTTTCTTTTTTCTGTAAGCCTTCTATTACGGCAGTGCTACACTTCATAGCATCTTCTACATTGGTACCTTTAAATAATTCATCAATGAGGATAAGCCAATTTTTATTGTCTTGTATTTTTAAGATAGTCGATTTTATTCTCTGTACTTCGTTATAAAAATAACTCTCTCCTTTTACAATATTATCTTCTACATTAATATTAGTAAGCAAGCCGTGTAGCAATGAAATTGTCAGACTTGATGCAGGCACGCCCATGCCTGTATGTGCTAGGTAGGCAGCGCAGCCTAGGGTTTTTATAAATGTGCTTTTCCCCGCCATATTTGCCCCTGTAAGAAAAAGAAAGTTTTTGTTATTATTGAGACTAATATCATAAGTAACAGGTGAATAAAGCTGCAGATGATAAAGGCCAACAGCATCAAGCTCTGGTGATGGTGTATGTACTACATTGGGAAAAACCAATTTGTATTTTTCTACCGCCTTGGCCATTCCAGCCCACGCATCTAGCTTGGCATATAGTAACACTAGCGCAAGTACATTGTGCTTATATCTTTCTAGAATAAATTTTGAAAATTTTAATCTTTCAGTGAGAGGCATCTGCTCTGCATTTTGATATTTCAATGCCGTTTTTAACTCCTGGTGCGCTAGTAATTTCTGCATCTCTTCTACAACTTCTGCCACCTTCATAGTCATTGGCTTGGCGGTAATTTTATCTGCCATTTCTTGGCTACCTGTAATAAAATCGTGGAGATGCTTTGCACTATATTTTATAAGATTAAAGTCATGGAGATTAGAAACCTTATAAAAAAAAGCGCCTACTATGCTAGGGTTTGCAGGAATACTATTTACCCGACTTTCAAAATATTTTTCTACCACCATTAAGGTACCGTTACTTATTTTTTTGGTCCACTGTGGCAGTATTATTCCAATTGCTTGAATGGCAGACTGTACTTCCGTTATTTCTTCAATAGTGCTGTAAGTGGTACGGAGGTTTTTTTCTAGTTGCTGTTGCCCCCGCAATGTAATTGCTAAGTTTAGCTTCTCAGCAATGGAGGCAGATTCTCCGCTAGCGAAAATCCCAAGGTCTCTGAGGGTAGTTTTGTCTATTTCCATATTTATTTCAGCTCATCTTATCTCGCAAAACTTAGCCTTTCTCCCACAGTTTCGTTTATAATTTGTCCTTTATCAAAAACGATATTGCCATTTACCATCGTCATTTCTATAGATGCAGGAAAGGCAAAATTCTCTAAAGGACTCCAGCCGCATTTGTATAAAAGATTTTCTTTAGTAACGGTGTATGTCTCATTTAAGTTCACCAAGACTAGATCTGCCTTATAACCTTCTCTTATATAGCCACGATTTTTTATCTGAAAACAATCTGCCACTGCGTGGCTTGTCTTTTCTACAATTTTTTCCAAAGAAATTTTTCCTTGTTTGTAGTAGTGCAACATAAGCAATAAGCCGTGTTGCACAAGCGGAAGCCCTGCGTGTGCGTGCTCATAAGGTGGCTCTTTCTCACTTAGTAAATGTGGAGCGTGGTCGGTTGCTATGACGTCTAACTTGTCGCTGAGTAGTGCTTTCCACAAAGCATCTCTATTGTTGGGCGCTTTTATCGCAGGATTACATTTTATTTTATAGCCTAGTGCTTCATAATCATCTGCCGTAAAATGTAAATGATG